>CAYOTF010000075.1:0-12036 GCA_964406805.1 uncultured Zetaproteobacteria bacterium
AAATCGCTCTAGACCTACGATAGCTCGGCTCATCCGACGCATCCACAATAATAAATTCTTTGCGAATTGCGACAACTCTAATTTTTTCAGCAACTCTAGCCAAGTTATTTGTCAATCCCCAGCGCAGTACTGATCAAAGCATGATAACATCCACCGCATGCCTTTTGAATTAGCTGTGATTGATTTGGACAATACCCTTTACTCCGCTGATTGCGGGGTGTTTGCGCGCATGGATAAGCGTATGACGGCGTTTGTGGCGCGTGAACTGGGCATTGATCTGCATGAAGCTGATCTGTTGCGGGTGAAATATTGGCGAGAATATGGCACTACCCTGCGCGGCATGATGTTGCATCACGGCATGGAGGCGGAAGCCTTTTTGCATGATGTGCATGATATTGATGCGCATGAAATTCTACATCGCGATGAGGCGCTTGATCATGCGCTGGGGCGTTTACCCGGTCGAAAAGTCATTCACACCAATGGTATTCGGGAGCATGCAGAACGCATTTTAAGCACACTGGGCATCGGTCATCATTTTGAAGCGATCTACGATATCCGCTTTAATGATTATATTCCCAAACCCTGCCAACACACGTTAGCCCGCTTAATCAATGCCGAACATTGCACGCCCGGACGCACACTGGTGGTCGATGATATGGCCGATAATTTACGCGTCGCCAAGGCGCTCGGCTGCAAAACGGTGTGGATTACCCACCAGCACAGCGGGCAATGGGATTATCACATCCTAACATTTCATCACTTGCCTGAGGCGCTTGCAGGAAACATCAGCAGTGAGGCCTTAGAAGCAAGGGGCAAGAGCAACGAAACGCCGCACCCCTAACACCCTCACAAGCCTATTGATTCATACGTTCAAAGAATTCGGCATTATCCTTGGTTGCACTCAGCTTATCGATCAAAAACTCCATCGCACCCACAGTATTCATCGGCGACAGGATTTTGCGCAAAATCCACACTTTTTGTAATTCATCATGCGGGGTAAGCAATTCTTCTTTGCGTGTGCCGGATGGTGCAATATCAATCGATGGGAACACACGCTTATCGGTCAGTTTGCGATCCAGCTTGATTTCCATGTTACCCGTACCCTTGAACTCTTCGAAGATCACTTCATCCATCTTCGAGCCAGTCTCAACCAGAGCCGTGGCAATAATGGTCAACGAACCGCCATCCTCAATATTACGCGCCGCACCAAAAAAGCGTTTGGGGCGATGCAAAGCATTGGCATCCACACCACCGGTCAAAATTTTACCGGAAGATGGTACGACCGTATTGTACGCACGTGCCAAACGGGTGATTGAATCAAGTAAAATCACCACATCTTTGCCGTGTTCAACCAGGCGCTTGGCTTTTTCAATGACCATTTCCGAGACTTGCACATGGCGCTGAGCCGGCTCATCAAAGGTGGATGAAATCACCTCTCCTCTCACCGAGCGTTTCATGTCGGTCACTTCTTCCGGGCGCTCATCAATCAACAACACCATCAGCACCGCATTGGGGTGGTTGGCTTCAATCGAATGTGCAATCGACTGCATCATCACCGTCTTACCCGTACGCGGCGGAGCCACCAGCAACGCACGCTGGCCTTTACCAATTGGCGCTACGATATCGATAATACGACCGGTCAAATCCTTCTGAGTCGGATTTTCCATATGCAGTCGCTCATCCGGATACAATGGGGTCAAATTATCAAACAACACCTTGGTGCGCGCCACTTCCGGCGATTCACCATTGGTTGTTTCCACGCTCTTCAAGGCAAAGTATTTTTCACCCCGACGCGGCGGCCGGATTTCACCGGAAACCGTATCCCCTTTACGCAAAAAGAAGCGCCTGATCTGATGCAAGGACACATACACATCATCCGGACCGGATAAATAATTATCTTCGGCTGAGCGTAAAAAGCCAAAACCATCCGGTAAAATTTCCAACACACCTTCACTATAAATCGTACCACTGCGTAAACCATGCGCACGTAAAATGGCCGAGACCTGTTCCTGCTTGCGCAAGCCGGCGATATTTTCAAGATCATAGCTATCCGCCAACGCCAATAGCTCCACCGGTGTCTTGGCAGAAACTTCTCTCAAATGCAGCGACACGCCTTCCATTTCAGTCGAAATTTTTTCTTCCGGCTCATCACGGCGCGGGCGTTTATTGCTATTGTTATTATTGTTGCGATCACCTTTTTTCCAACGGTTACGACGGGGCTGATCTTGTTGGCCTGCATTGTGTGTGTCTTCTTTTGCATTCGAGCCAGCATCCGATTTCGGCGTATTTTCTTGTTGCTGTGCATCAGCTTTACGTGGTCTGGCGCGACGGCGTGGTTTCGTTTCAGCTTCCTGCTTATTTACCACGCCCTTCTCTACCGCTTGTTTGTCTACCGCCGGTTTGTCCACCGCCTGCTTGTCCGCCACCGGCTTGTTTCCCGATACATCAGGGGCATTTGCCGCTGCTGTTGGCGGTGTTTCTTTTGCTCTGTTTGCTACTGAAGCGGAATCTTGCGCAGCATCTGATTTTTTAGCCGCCGCTGTTTTTTTTCTCGGTGTTGGTTTTTTTTCAACTGCGGCCTCTTTTCCTACCGCTTCTTTCTCTACTGTTTCTTTCCCTACCGCTTCTTTCCCCACAGACGCTTTTTCTGAGACAGGTTTTTTAACCGCTCTTTTTCTCACCACTTTCTTCTCGCCGGCCGGAGCAGATGATTGCTCAGCAGGCGATTCAGCAGCGGTTTTCGAAGGCGGCGTTACTGGCGCAGCATCTGTTTCACTGACCACTTTACGCGGACGACCACGCCGACGCGGTTTCTCAACGGCATCCACCACGGGCTGGGCTGGTTCGGTTGTTTGAGACAGTTCGATTGTTTGAGACGGTTCAATTGTTTGAGACATAAAAAAAGAATACTCCAAATACTAATGACAACAATGGGGACCAATGAACGGATTAACGTTCGACAGCTTACTGTGGGATTAACATTGGCAACAGTTCTGATAACAACTACTCATAACTACTGCTCACAAATCGCTGACAAGAAGGTCCGGAGGGGAAATGAAAGGCCGGAAGATCTACCGGCAACAACGCATTTCTAATTGCAGCCGTTTGCGCTGTCAACTTTATTTACGCCCCAGCACGCCTGTTATTCTTATAAACATCGCGTTATCACACGCCCCCGTCTACCCATCTCCACAGGAACACTCACAGGCATTGTTTGGCCAGCTTTGTGCCGTTAGTCTTGGCCGTCTATTAAACGGCAGGTACTCATGGACAAAATCATTATTCAAGGCGGCGTAACGCTTTCCGGCAGCGTCGAGGCCAGTGGCGCAAAGAATGCGGCACTGCCGCTGTTGGCTGCGGCGATCTTGGTCGATGGCCCGGTCGTCTATCGACGCATCCCTCATTTGCGTGACATTTCGACCATGATGACCTTGCTCGCATGGCAAGGTGCGGATGTTACTTATGATGATCAGCATTGTTTGCATGTCGATACACGTGCGGCCAATAAATCCGAAGCGCCGTACGAATTAGTGAAAACCATGCGCGCTTCATCCCTGGTTCTGGGGCCTTTGCTGGCGCGTTTCGGCCATGCCAAAGTCAGCTTACCCGGTGGCTGCGCTATTGGTGCACGCCCGATCGACATGCACCTGAAAGGGCTGGAAGCCATGGGCGCAAGTATTGAAGTCGAGCAGGGTGATATTATAGCCAAGGTGGATGGACGTTTGCACGGCGCACATATCGTCTTTGATCAGGTCACCGTAACCGGCACTGAAAACCTGATGATGGCAGCTGTTCTGGCCATCGGCACAACCATCCTGGATAACGCCGCGCGTGAACCTGAGATTGTGAACTTGGCTGAATCCTTGCGCGCGCTCGGTGCCAAGATCGAAGGCGATGGTCATAATCGTATTGTTGTTGAAGGTGTGGATCGATTGGATGGTGGTGAAATGACCACCATTGCCGACCGCATCGAAACCGCCACTTATTTAGCCGCAGGCCTGATTACTGGCGGCGATGTGACCGTCACCAACACCGACCCATTGATGCTGGAAGCTTTTTTAGCACGCATCAAAGAAGCCGGTTGCCTGGTTGAAACCGGTGACGATTTCATCCGCTGCAAAGCTCAGGGACGATTAAAGTCGGTGGACATTCACACCCTGCCGCATCCTGGTTTCCCTACCGACTTGCAAGCCCAGTTCATGGCATTGATGACCTTGGCGAAAGGCACCAGCGTAATCAAAGAAACTATTTTTGAAAATCGTTTCATGCATGTGCAGGAACTGGCACGTATGGGGGCGGATATTCGTCTCGATGGTAATACTGCGCTGGTGACGGGCTGCGAACGACTCTCAGCTGCCCCCGTCATGGCTACCGATCTGCGTGCTTCAGCTTCGTTGGTATTGGCAGGGCTTGCTGCAGAAGGTGAAACCGTAATTTCCCGTGTATATCATATTGACCGTGGTTATGAACGCATCGAAGAAAAATTAAGCAAGCTTGGAGCGCGCATTGAGCGCCACAGCGCCAGTGAAAACTGGATGAAAGGAGCACAGCAGGATGGCTGATTGCAGACCATTAACCATTGCCTTATCGAAAGGTCGTATTCTGGAGCAAACGCTACCGCTATTGCAGGCGGCAGGTTTGAATCCATCTGAAAATGTACAAACCACCCGCAAGCTGATGGTCGATGGTGATTTTCACGGCCAGCCCATTCGTTTTCTCATCATCCGAGCCGCCGATGTGTGCACCTATGTCGAGCAGGGTGCGGCTGACCTCGGCATTGCAGGGCGTGATTCGTTGCTCGAATTTCGACCCCATGTGTATGAGCCGCTCGATCTCAACATCGGCCGCTGCCGCTTGTGTGTGTGCGGTCCAAAAGCATTGGTTGAGGCAGGTCTACC
Source organism: uncultured Zetaproteobacteria bacterium (assembly GCA_964406805.1). Lineage (GTDB taxonomy): Bacteria > Pseudomonadota > Zetaproteobacteria > Mariprofundales > Mariprofundaceae > Mariprofundus. Next base: position 4,899 of record CAYOTF010000075.1, read on the forward strand.
TGAACGTGGCAGTCATATTCGTGTGGCCACCAAGTATGACAAGCTGGCATCGGAATATTTCCTCACCCAGGGTGTACAAGCGGAAATTATCCACCTCTACGGCTCGATGGAATTGGCGCCGCTGGTTGGCATGGCCGAGCGCATTGTCGATCTGGTTGAAACCGGTGGCACGTTAAAGGCAAACGGTTTGATTGAAGAAACAACCCTGTGCCATATCTCCAGCCGCTTGATTGTTAATCCGGCCAGCTTTGCCACCAGCAAACACAAGGTACAATCCATCATTGAATCACTGCGTCAGGCTGTTGATCAGTCTGATGACAGCTAAAGGACAAGGGCAAACAACCATGAGTAAAATCCTCAGACTGGATTCACACGATCATACATTTGCCAAGCAACTCGATACCTTGTTATCGCGCGAAGCCGATACCGGCGATGATGTACAGGGGCTTGTGGCCGGCATTCTGGCCGATGTCAAAAAGCGCGGCAACGATGCCTTATGTGATTACACCGAACGCTTTGACGGCTGGGCTTGCGATGGTGACAGCATTGAAATCAGCCGTGAACGCATGCAGCAGGCATGGAATGCGGTATCGGACATGGACCGGGAAGCGCTACAACTCGCAGCCAACCGTATCCGCACTTACCACGAATATCAGTTGCAAAAAGACTGGCAGTTCACCGATGATGTCGGCATGACGCTGGGTCAAAAAGTCACCCCATTGGATCGAGTCGGATTGTATGTACCCGGTGGCAAAGCAGCTTATCCATCATCCGTGCTGATGAATGCTGTGCCGGCTGAAGTCGCAGGTGTGGATGAAGTGCTGATGGTCGTACCTACCCCCGGTGGTGAAATCAATGAGCTGGTTCTGGCGGCAGCTTATGTCTCCGGTGTGCAGCGCGGTTTTGCAGTCGGCGGTGCGCAAGCTGTTGCAGCACTGGCTTATGGCACGCAGACTATTCCGGCTGTTGATAAAATCGTCGGCCCCGGCAATAAATATGTCGCCGCCGCCAAACGTCAGGTGTTCGGCACCTGCGGCATTGATATGATTGCCGGCCCCTCCGAAATTGTCGTGGTCAGTGATGGTGGTAATCCTGCTTGGATTGCCGCAGACTTTTTATCACAGGCTGAACACGATGAAGCAGCGCAAAGCATTCTGATTTCCACCGACAAACATCTATTAACGCAAGTCGCCGATGCCATTGAAGCACATCTGGCCGTACTGCCACGCGCAGCTATCGCACGCGCCTCGGTCGAAACACATGGTGCCTTGATTCATGTGCACGATTGGCATGAAGCCGCCGACGTGGTCAATACCATCGCACCGGAACATCTGGAACTGGCACTCGACGATCCCGATGCCATGCTGCCCAACATCCGCCATGCCGGAGCGATTTTCATGGGTCACTTCGTGCCCGAAGCACTCGGTGATTATATCGCAGGCCCCAACCACGTGTTGCCAACCAACCGCACAGCGCGTTTTTCTTCACCGCTCGGTGTGTACGATTTCCAGAAGCGTAGCAGCATTATTCGCGCCACCCGTGAGGCAGTTGAAGCAATCGGCCCTGCCGCTGCTCACCTTGCCCACCGTGAGGGTTTGCAAGCGCATGCTCTGACTCTCGAACTGCGCCTCAAAAACTCATGATTCGAAACGACATCAAGGCTTTATCGGCCTATCACGTGCCGGACAGTGCCGGTCTGATCAAACTCGATGCCATGGAAAATCCGTTCCCCATGCCCGATGCCCTGCAAACCGATTGGGCTGAATGCCTGGCTTCGGTACCCATCAACCGTTACCCCGATGCGGACATGGCAGTATTGCGCGGTAAAATCGCCGCTCATGCCGGAGTCAATACCGATCAAATCCTGCTTGGTAACGGATCGGACGAAATCATCCAGATGATTATCATGGCCATCAATCCCGGCACCTGTGTCATACCTTCACCCACCTTTGTGATGTACGATTTAATTTCACGCTGGTTCAAGCGGCCTGTCGCAAGCGCACCTCTGGCCAAGGATTTCAGTCTCAATGCCGATCAGTTCTTGCAGGTTTGCGCTCGCGAAAATGCGGAAATTGCATTTCTTGCCTGCCCGAACAACCCCACCGGCAACCTGTGGTCGGAGGAAGCGATCAAGCGAATAGCTGAAGGCTTCAATGGCCTGCTGGTTATCGATGAGGCCTACGGCGCTTTTTCCGAACGCAACCACACACATTTACTAGCCTCCAATGTGATGATTTTACGCACTTTCTCCAAGCTCGGTTGGGCAGGTTTACGATTGGGCTATTTGATTGGTGAAGAAAAAAACATCGCCCAGCTGAATAAAGTGCGCATGCCATACAATATCAATGCGTTAACCCAAGCTGCGGCAAGCTTCTTGCTGGATCATTTTGATCATTTTGAAGCCCAGGCGGCAACGATCCGAAACGAACGCGAGCGCATGATTAGCGCACTGAATGCCTTGGCCGGAGTGGAAACGTTCCCATCCCAAGCCAATTTCATCTTGATTCGCGTGGCCGATGCCAATACCGTGTTTGAGCAACTCAAAACGCGCGGCATGCTGATCAAAAACATGCATGGCGCTGGCGGCTTGCTCGCCAACTGTTTACGCATCACGATTGGCAGTGCAGTAGAAAACAATGCGGTCTTGGCCGCAATGGATGACATTCTCAAGGGGATTCCAGCATGACTCGACAAGCAAGCATCGAACGCAACACCAAAGAAACACAAATCAGCCTGTCGATTAATCTCGACGGTACGGGTACTGCAGAGCTGGATTCCGGCATCCCTTTTCTCAACCACATGCTCGAACAAATTGCCCGCCACGGCCTGATCGATTTAACCCTCAAAGCCAAAGGTGATTTGGATATTGATGCCCATCACACGGTGGAAGATATTGGCATTTGCCTCGGCGAAACGCTGCGTGAAGCCATTGGCGACAAAAAGGGTATCGTGCGTTATGGTCATGCTTATGTGCCGCTCGATGAAGCCTTATCGCGAGTGGTGCTCGATTTCTCCGGTCGCCCTGATCTGGAATATCATGTAAACTTCCCCAAAGAGATGGTGGGCAACTTTGATGTCGATTTGTTCAAAGAGTTTTTTCAGGCCGTCGCCAACCATGCCCGCATCAGCCTGCACATCGATTCCTTACGCGGCAAAAACAACCATCACATTATCGAAACCGTATTCAAGGCATTTGGCCGCGCCCTGCGCATGGCGGTAGAAAATGACCCGCGCCAGTCCGGCATTCCATCAACCAAAGGTGCGCTTTAATCCGCGCTCAATAGCCCAAACAGGAATTATAACTCCATGACAAAAATCGCACTGATCAATTACGGCATGGGCAATCTGCATTCAGTTGCCAAAGCCTTGGAAAAGGCTGGTGGCAAGGTTGATCTGGTAAGCGATGCTGATGCCTTGCAAAATTATGATCGCATCGTTTTGCCCGGTGTCGGTGCGTTTCGCGATTGCAGCAGTGCGCTCAAACAAAGCGGTATCGATACAGCATTGCAAACATGCATCGCAGCAGGCACCCCTTTTCTAGGCATTTGTCTCGGCATGCAAATCCTGATGGATGTATCGTATGAATTTGGCCGCCATCCGGGGCTTGGACTCATTCCCGGCAGCGTCAAACATTTCCCCGGAGATCACCCTGAACGCGGCTTTAAAATACCGCATATGGGCTGGAATGATGTAATCCTGTCATCCGAGCGTGAAGTGCATCCCGTGCTTGCTCCTTTGGCCGGGCAACAAGTCTATTATGTGCACTCCTATTGTTGCATACCCAGCAAGCCAGAGCACCTGTTGGCAGCCTGCTCGTATGGAGATCACCCCTTTGCCGCAGCCATTGGGCGCGACACTATGCTCGCCGTACAATTTCACCCCGAAAAGTCACAATCCGCAGGACTCGCCATGTTGGAATCTTTCCTGCAGTGGAAGCCTTAATCGGGTTAAACCCAAGATCCGACAAGCAAGTCAGCGGTAATCTGAACAGTTAGCTAAAATAGGGCTACTCATAACGTTACTTACACATGCAGCACAGTAACCCAACGACCGCCATGTTTGATTTTCAAACGTTTTTTGACCGGCAGAGCCAATGCCTTTTCGCTCTCTTTATCCGGCACGATCACCGCCATACGCCAGCCCTGAAAGTGCTGTTTAAACTGTTTACCCAGCTGGCGATACAAGCTGCCCACATCCGCTTTCACACGTTCACCATAGGGTGGATTGCAGACAATCAATCCGGCATCCGACACACCGGTCGGCACTGCCAATTTACGCGCATCTAAAAGTTCAAACGAAATATTCTCAAGCAAACCTGCCTGTGCAGCGTTTTCTTTGGCCTGCTTGAGAATTGCCTCATCCCATTCGCTGGCAAAAACAGCCAACTCACAAGGGGAATGCATGGCCTTCGCTTTATCCAAGGCTCGTTGCCAGCGTTTTTCCTTTAAACATGGCCAGTGCAACAATGAAAAATCATGTTCTAAACCCGCAGCGCGTTTTTCCGCCATCCAGACGGCTTCAATAGCAAAGGTACCCGAACCACACATCGGAGTTAGTAGCGGCTCGTTTTTCTGACCGTCTTTCTGCCCAACTTTCTGTTTACCCCCTTGCCAATCCATCCAGCGCAATATCGCAGCCGCAATCGTTTCACGCACCGGCGCTTTGCCTGAATGCAGGCGATAACCACGTCGATCCAGTCGTTCGCCGGAAACATCGAGGCTGATCGTGCATTGGTTGTTATCAATGCGTAACAAAATCTGCTGTTGATGCTGAGTCTCTGCACCCGACACTTCAAAACCAATTTTATCGCGTATGCCATCGGCCAGCGCCATTTCAGCGCGTCCGGAATGCATCAGTTTTGAACCCTTGCACGATGCCCGCACGGCCAGCGATACATCCGTGCCAATATACTGCTGCCAGGCCACTTTTTTGGCTTTATTGTACAGCTCCGGAAACGACAGGGCTCGAAAACTGGCCAAACGAATCAGAATGCGGGTGATCGTACGAGCCCGCAGATTGATACGAAACAATCCATCCATCGTGGTGGTAAACGCGATGCCACCATCACCCATTTGCACATCATCTGCAGCCAATTCATGCAGTTCATCGGCAGCGATGCCTTCCAAGCCGGGCACAACCACGGCGTAACAATTTAAATTTCCCATGTCGGTAGCCTATCACCAGCTTTGCTACTGTCAGCCGCCTTTGCTAGATTGCCCACTTTAGCGCAGCAACCACTACTATCCCTCAACGATTGGGGAACCAAGGAACAACTCATGTCATTTGAACTGCAACCTATGATGATTTCAGGCAAAGAAGTGCTACCATTGATTGAAGGCGGCAAAGGGGTCGCCATTTCCACCGGCAAAAGCTCCGGCGCATGGGCTGCTGCTGGCGGTATCGGCACCTTCTCGGCAGTCAATGCCGATGAAATAGATGCCAATGGCGAAGTCATCCGCACTGTTTATAAGGGTCGCAGCCGCATGGAGCGTTTTGAAGAATTAGTCAGCCAAGGCATTAGCGGTGGCATCAAACAAGCTAAAATCGCCCATGAGATTGCTGGTGGCGAAGGCCGCTTGCACATGAATGTCTTGTGGGAAATGGGCGGTGCTGAACGTGTACTCGAAGGTGTGATGGAAGGTGCCAAGGGCATGATTCACGGTATCACTTGCGGCGCAGGCATGCCATTCCGCTTAGCTCCTTTAGCCGCCAAACATGCTGTGCATTATTATCCCATCATTTCCTCCGCCCGCGCTTTTCGTGCCCTGTGGTTGCGCTCGTATCGCAAATTCCCCGAATGGTTGGGTGGTGTAGTGTATGAAGATCCCTGGTTGGCCGGTGGCCACAATGGTCTGTCCAATTCCGAGAGCCCTGATCAACCCGAAGATCCTTACCCGCGTGTTGCGTTGCTGCGTAAAACCATGAACGATTTTGGTTTGCAGCAGGTGCCGATTGTGATGGCTGGTGGTGTATGGTTTTTACGCGAATGGAGCAACTGGTTAAACAATCCGGAGATCGGCCCGATCACTTTTCAATTTGGTACACGCCCGTTATTGACTCAGGAAAGCCCTATTTCCGACTTGTGGCGGCAGCGCTTATTAGGCTTGAAAAAGGGTGATATCAGCCTCAATCGCTTTTCACCCACCGGTTTCTATTCCTCCGCCGTTCACACACCCTTCTTACAAGAGCTGTATGACCGCTCCGACCGTGAACTAGCCTTTGTCGATCATCCGGCCGATGATCACACCGAAGTCTTCGCTTTTGGTGTGCGCAACAAAGAAGTCTATCTCACCAAACACGGCCTCAAACAAGCACAGGATTATCTCGCTTCAGGTTTCACCAAGGCCCTGCAAACACCGGATTCTACTCTTGTGTTTGTATCGCCCGACAAAGCCAGCGAAATTCGTCAGGATCAGCTCGATTGCATGGGTTGTTTATCGATGTGCAAATTCAGCAACTGGGCAGCCAATGATCGCGGCACCACAGGCCATAGGGCTGACCCGCGCAGTTTCTGTATTCAGAAAACCCTGCAACAAATCGCCCACGGTGATGATCCGGATAATAATCTGATGTTTGCCGGCCACGCTGCTTATCGTTTTGCCGAAGATCCGTTTTATGCCAATGGATTTGTACCGACCACCAAGCAATTGATCGAGCGCATTTGCAGCGGAGATTAAGCCGGACAATCCACCACACAGATGACTGAACGCCCGGGGAGCAAGCCTCCCCGCTCTTCAAGCTTGCAACTGAATACAGATTTGCGCCTGCACCCTCAGCGTTTAAGTCTGGGCAAAGCAGAATTATTGACCGACGCAATTACCCTGCCCTTCACCGACATTGATAGCCGCTTGGGCTTTTATGCGCTCGGCGCAACAGAATTAGAAAAACGCCAATTGCGCAGCAGCATGAAAAACTATCTGGGCAGACTCAATGCCAATCCGCATATCCCACTTAAATTTCGACTCAAGGTATTGGCTCGTTTTGAGCAGGAACTCGATCTCTTTGATGCGGAAATGACTGCTGCTGTACTCAATGCTCACAAAGTCGGCGTGGCGCTGGTACAGGAAGCGGCGCGCCATGATGCCAGCTATTTTCCCACCCTCATCGATATGATCAGCAATGCGATTGAGCTGGCAAT
>CAYOTF010000076.1:0-11817 GCA_964406805.1 uncultured Zetaproteobacteria bacterium
AATGAAATTTCCTTCATTTCAGCCTGCATCCGAACAGGTTTAAATCCAGCCCTTTTGCGAACGAAAGACACCTGTTTAGCATGAACTCGGCACCCTATTCCATCGAAGTGCCTATCCTTCTTGCGGAAGAGTCCTAGGGTAGAGTAAAGAAGAGGATCAGGGCCAAATGAGCCCAAGTCTGCCTCATTGTAGTATTTCACGGCTTGCCCTGAAGATTTTTTCGCCTGCGCCGTTGACTGCCATCCGTATGTTAACAGGCCGGACTGTTGGGTAATTGAACAATGTGATGGTACATATCATGCTGTTCTGACTGTCTGAAAGTGGCCGATTGTCGCCTGTCAGCACTATGATTTCAAAGCCATGACCACTGGTAAGGTTTCAACCATAATAGGGGGCTATTTTGAACCGTAAGGAGTGGCTAACTTCACCGTAATACACACCAAATGCTCCATAATCGATTTGTTTGGATACAGGCATACAAGCTTAGCGAAAACGGGGTCAGATACTTTCTTGAGAACTCCTGTCAACAAGTTCATTTTCAAACCATAGATTCATTAAGCTTTTGAAGGCGTGAACCACCGTTTGGATCAAAGGATTCGTGGTAAGTTAAGACCGCCCAAATGATGTGAATCAACTTGTTCATACAGTGCCCAATAGCCACCATTTTCTTCTTTCCTTCAGCTAACTTTTTCTCGTAATGCGCCTTGATAATCGGATTGTGTTGCATCGCTACAATCGTACATTGCCATAGAATACGACGAAGTTTTTTATAGTTAAACGGGACGCTACCCTTTAATCAGTTTAAATGATGCTCAAAATCCTCGGAAGATGGGTCGCCTTCTGTCGCTTTCTTTTTTAAGGTAAGCCTTCAACATCGAAAAAGAAAGGGGTCTACCATTGGATTTCACATAGTAGCCGAGGTTAAACACTCCTGCTAAGCTTGTACATGGTAGGGGTGTGGCTCTTGGGGTCGGTAGGTCATTAGATGCTTCTCGACCTTGAAATGCCGCCCCTGCCATCTATGTATCATCCGAGAAGGTCTTCCGGGATGATGCCAATTCGTAGTGAATCGTGGCTCTGTGCTGTAGACGTGATATCGGATGAATTCTTGTAAGATAGGAGTTCGATATGGACGCATTATTGGCAAGTCGGTGCCTGGATTGACAATTGGATGTTTGTAAAAGCAGGTACTGGCATGAGCTTCATACCCTGTGATGTTGGTTGGGTATTAATAACTGACAGAAACGCTGAAAACCTTGACGTATTAAGTCTTCCATCGAATCATTGGCACATGAATTTAAATCAGACAAACAACGGGCATGTTCGTAAGAACTGTAGCCGCGTCGCTATGCGACGTTCACGGCATTTGTTTGTCTGTGCTATGAGGAATACTGATCGGGCTATGTAAGCCTAATCCAACTGAACTTCTCAAGGGTCGCAGACGAATGTCTGCGACCCTTTTTTTTTGCCTTAATTTTAACAACCAGCCCAATGGAGAAAACGATGAAAAACTATAACAACCCATACCCGTCCGTGATGCCTGTAGCCAAACGCCCCGAGATCTGTTTTGTGCGCGGCAAGGGCTCATGGCTGTGGGATAACAACGGCAAACAGTATCTCGACTTTGTGCAGGGCTGGGCGGTGAATTGTCTCGGCCATTGTCCCGATGTGATTAGCGAGGCTATATGCAAACAGGCAGAAACGTTGATCCATGCAGGTCCCGGTTTTTTTAACGAACCCATGATTCGGCTGGCTGACGCGTTGACCGAACATAGCTGCTTTGATCAGGTGTTTTTTACCAACTCCGGTGCCGAGGCCAACGAGGGTGCGATCAAGTTAGCTCGCAAATGGGGCCGCAAATACAAAAACGGCGCGTTTGAAATCATTACGCTTGAAAACGGCTTTCATGGCAGGACGTTGGCTACCATGAGTGCATCCGGGAAAAAAGAATGGGAGAGCTTGTATGCTCCGAAGGTGCCGGGCTTCATCAAGGTTCCACAAAACAATATCGAGGCAGTGAAGCAGGCTATCGGCCCGAACACGATTGCAATCATGTTGGAGCTGGTACAGGGAGAATCGGGTGTGCACCCGGTCGGGCACAGTTATCTGCAAGTGCTTAAAGAGCTGGCCGATGAACATGGTTTGCTGTTGATCTTCGATGAAGTGCAAACGGGCATGGGGCGGGTCGGTTCCTTGTTTGCCTATGAACACTACGGTGTGCAGCCGGATATCATGACGCTCGGCAAGGGCTTGGGCGGTGGCATACCCATTGGAGCCATGGCGATTAAACAGGAGATATTCTGTTTCGAAGCAGGTGATCAGGGTGGTACATTCAATGGCAATCCACTGGTTACTGCTGTTAGTCATGCAGTACTGCAAACACTGACTTCCACCGGGTTTTTAAAACATGTTAATGCGATGGGAGGGCTTCTGATGGCTGGATTGCAGAAACTCTCCGACACATATGGACTGGGTGAAGTTCGAGGTAAAGGGCTGTTGATTGCCATGGATACAGGCACGCTATTGGCTGTATATATCGTGAACCGGATGCTGGATGCTGGAGCCATCATCAATGCTCCTCGGCCACATACGCTCCGGTTTGTACCTGCGCTGAACGTTGAGCAGAAGGAGATTGAGACAATGCTTGAATTACTGGATAAAGTATTAGCCGCAATGACTGACGGAGGGATATCATGAAGGCATATCTTGAATCCACACAGTTCATTGACTGGATACATGCATCGATCATTCGGCAGGCTACTAGCCTTGCAGCAGGAAAAAGTAATCCCGTTGAAATTAGCAAAGCCTGTTTTGAGTTTGTGCGTGATGAAATTAAGCATAGTTGGGATTATAAGATGAATCCGGTGACCTGCGTGGCCTCCGATGTGCTTAAACACGGGACAGGCTACTGCTATGCCAAGAGTCATTTGCTGGCAGCACTGCTTAGAGCCAACGGCATACCCGCAGGCCTGTGCTATCAGCGTTTGACCATCAATAATGACGTTCCACCATTTTGTCTGCACGGACTCAATGCTGTTTATCTGAAGGAATTCGGCTGGTACAGGGTTGATGCCAGAGGCAATAAAGTAGGAGTGAATGCTGAGTTCTGCCCACCTGTAGAAAAACTGGCTTTTCCGATTATTACTGCAGGAGAAATGGATGTGCCGGGAGTTCATACCGAACCGTTGCCGGAAATCGTCAAGGCGTTGACCAAAAGTGCAACATTTCAGGATGTAGCCGATCACCTGCCTGATATAGCAATGATTCAACGTTGATAGCGCACAGAGGGTGATTACCAGCCAAGGCCTACCCTTTACTCATAAATCACGTCACAGAACCCTTGCACATGGGTCAGACCAAGGCGCGGTGTGCAGATAATGGTTGTTCCATTGGCAAGCGCCGCAACGCAGGTATGGCCCGTGTGCAAGGGTTCCCCTCGGGCGAGCCGCCCGGCGGCTATCTGCTGCGTTGTGCTTTCTTGCAATGGAACAACCATTACCGGGAAATGCCTGTCTGTTCGATGACATGGTCTTTTCTAGTGCATTCGCTTGGAGCCATCCTACTCACTTGCGTGTGAATACAGAGGCTATATTCACAGCCTAAAAAGTACTCATTTTATGGAATTAAAAAGTCAGGTTTCTGTGCCTATAAATTTCAAATATGATAGGTGTAAGTCGTTCTTGATCGGCAATTTTAGCTTCAAATAAAACAAAAATATCTATATTTAACAACGGTTTTTGCGCATTAGGGACGATTAACACCTTGCTTAGGTTAAGCTTCGGAGGCCGACGCTCTATCCATCTGAGCTAAGGGTGCATATTAGAAACGTTGAAAAGTATCGTTTTTCAAAGCTGATTGCCAGCAGTCCGCGTGTGCATTGATGATGATCACTTTGAATATGTTGGCGAATGCTAATAGGCTATAAAAATGAAACAGGCTATATTTCTGATTAGAATGAGCAGTAGCTATAAGGGTCGCAAACCCGATTCGTTTTTCCGTGCCAAATATTAGACACATACAGCGCATGTGCGTGCGCTTTGGCTAGGCTACTGATATTATCGGCAAAATTGAATTTAACAGGGAGTCTCAAGTGGGAATTCTGCAAGGTAAGAAAGGTTTAATTCTTGGTGTGGCCAACAACAGATCCATCGCCTGGGGCGTGGCGCGAGCAGCGCACCGTGAAGGCGCTACGCTTGGTTTTAACTTTCTGGGTGAACAGATGGAAAAGCGAGTTCGGCCATTGGCTGAAAGCGTTAATGCCGAAATTATTGCACCGATGAACGTCTCAGAAGAAGACAGTATCGATGCTTTTTTTGCGCAAGTGAAAGAGCAATGGGGCGAATTGGATTTTATTGTGCATTCGATTGCCTACGCCAACAAAGATGCGTTGCGTGATCCATTTTCGCAAACCTCTCGAGAAGATTTTCATTTGGCATTGGATGTTTCTGCCTACTCGTTTATTGCCTGTGCCCAGCGCGCAGCGCCATTGATGAAGCCTGGTGGCAGCATGGTGACAATGACCTATCTGGGCGCTGAACGTGCTGTGCCCGGTTATGGTGCGATGGGTGTTGCCAAGGCTGCGCTGGAAGCATCAACGCGTTATTTAGCGGCTGATCTGGGTGAGCCACAGGGTATTCGTGTAAATTCGTTGTCGGCTGGCCCCATCCGTACCTTGGCGGCATCGGCTGTGGGTGATTTCCGTAAACTGATGGAGAAGAGCGCGCGTGGTTCGATGCTGAAACGCAATGTCGATCAGGTAGAAGTAGGCAATGCTTGTGTGTATTTATTGTCGGATCTGGCTTCGGGTGTGACCGGTGAGTTGCATTATGTTGATGCCGGCTTCCATATTGGTGCTGGCGACCCGGGTATCGAATAGTGTCCGGTTCTTCCACCGGCCAAATATTTAAAGTTACAACAGCGGGGGAATCGCATGGCGCAGCATTGCTGGCCATTGTTGAGGGATGCCCTGCAGGGCTTGCGCTAAGCGAGGCTGATATTCAACCGGATCTGGATCGTCGCAAGCCCGGACAATCCAAATACACCACCCAACGGCGTGAAGCTGATGAGGTAGAGATTCTTTCCGGTGTATTTGAAGGTATTACTACGGGATGCCCCATTGCATTGTTGATCCGTAATACCGATCAGCGCAGTAAAGATTATTCCGACATCAAAGATAAATTTCGCCCCGGCCATGCTGATTTTACGTATTTTGAGAAATATGGGCGGCGTGATTATCGCGGTGGTGGCCGATCTTCGGCGCGGGAAACGGCTGTACGTGTTGCTGCAGGTGCGGTTGCGAAGAAATTTTTGCAACAATCCGGCATTACGATTATCGGTTGGGTTGATCAGATTGGCTCGGTCAAAGTCGATCCGGCTAAATTCGACGCGGCGGAAATCACCAATAATTCATTCTTTTGTCCGGATGCAAATGCTGCACAAGCCATGGCTAAGTTTATGGATAAGCTACGCAAAACGGGTGATTCCATTGGCGCAGCTGTGCGTGTGGAAGCACACGGCATGGTGGCCGGTTTGGGTGAGCCGGTGTTTGATCGGCTCGATGCGGATATCGCCAAATCATTGATGAATATTCCAGCCGTGAAGGCGGTAGAAATTGGCGATGGCTTTGCTTGTGTGGAAGCTCGAGGTTCCGAGTTCGGTGATGCGATTCGTGCGGCAGGCTTTCAGAGCAATCATGCCGGCGGTATTTTGGGTGGTATTTCCAACGGCGATACCATTCGTGCGCGCATGATGCTCAAACCGACATCATCTATTTTAACACCACGACCCACCATTGATATTCATGGCAATGAAACTGAAATCATCACCAAAGGCAGGCATGATCCGTGTGTCGGTATTCGCGCTGTGCCGATTGCTGAAGCGATGTTGGCTCTTGTCTTGGCTGATCATTTATTGAGGCATCGTGCCAGTCAGGTGTAGTTGTTTCGCTTTTTGAGTGGTCGGGCTTTCGCCCCGACTCTATCTGTTCTCCAAAACCAACCAGGCATCATTGAGTTGCGTGCTTGTTCTTAGGGCATCGAGTTGTGCTACTGCTTCTGTCTTGTTGAAATATTCATTGGCGCGCAATCGATACCATGTGTGGTGATTAAGTATAGCGGGGGTGATGGTTGTCGGAATACCTAATTTCGAGATGTGGCTTTGTTCGGCAGCTGCTTCAACTTCAGAGTAATGCGAAGAGAGATAAATGACATATTTACTTTCTTTTGCAGGCAACAATACTGTAGATCCGTTGACCTTGCTTGGTTCATATTTCGAAATCTGTGCACTTGGCAGATCAGCTGGGGCGGTGTTATCGATGGTGATATGCCCTTTTAAGACTGAGTTTGTCGTCGCGATTTTTTCGATGATTGCATCGGTTTTGTTTTCAGGCTCAGCGTTTTCGGAGCTATCAAAAGCATCACCCGAATCGAAATTATCTTCTTCCCAACCATCGTCTTCCCAATCATCACCCTCACTGGCTGCAGGTGTTGGTGGATGACCATCGTAAATCATATATTCACGGTTTTGTCGCCATGCCTCACGCGTGAAAACATAAGGGTCCAGAGCCAGTTCATCACGCATATCTGAAGCTTCAAGCAGCAGGGCACGTTTATCGATATATTTGAGTACGGCAACCGGAATAGTAATATAAGGTGCCAATACAAAACCTGCCCAAAATAAAGGATCTGTGGCCGTTGCTGTGAGCATATCTGGTGTATCACGTACCGAATTCGGCCCCAATAACGGATAAACAAGGTATGCGCCTTGCGGCATACCCCACGTGGCCAATGTTTGTCCAAAATCTTCCTGGTGTCGTTCAAGTCCCATGGGTGATGCGACATCAACGAGCCCGCCAATGCCCAGCGTTGAATTGATCAAAAAACGTAAAAAATCGTGTGTGCCCTGACCGCCCTTGCCCTGCAAAAAGTCATTTAAGACGGTATTCAAATAGGTGGCATTATCAAAAAAGTTTGTTACAGCGATACGCATCGGCTTGGGTACGATGGCGGTATACCCTTGTGCTGCAGGCTTTAAGCTGACGCGATCAATGCCATCATTGATTGTATCACTGACTCTGTTTACAGGCTCAATAGGATCAAGATGATTCTGCGTTGTAGCGCAAGCCGATAGCATCAGTGCTAAAAGTAATGCCAGCATGTGGGAAGGTAATTTCATAGCAAGCATACTGCCTTGCTGTTACGAAATTGCACGAGCATCCGTATCTTCATTCATGTTTTGATGCTTATGTTTTGAATGCCACTGACTTATGGGTAGATAGTCTCTACCATTGGCTCTATGTTATGTTTGATGTCATGCAATCATATTTTTTTAAGCCTTCTTTTGGCGGTATTTTCTGTTTCGTTTGTATCGAGCGCGTGTTAAGTTTGGATTGCCGTTGATGTACCTCGAACATTTTGGACTCAATGAGCCGCCTTTTTCCATCGCACCGAATCCGCGTTATTTGTATTTAACCCATCAACATCAGGAAGCCTTGGCGCATTTGTCTTACGGGCTTGGTAGTGCCGGTGGCATTGTGCTGTTAACAGGTGAAGTGGGAACGGGTAAAACGACCATTAGTCGCAAGCTGCTTGAAGATATCCCCGATCACATTGAAATTGCATGGATTGTAAACCCCAGGTTGTCAGCACATGAGCTGCTGGCATCGATTTGTGATGAGCTGTCTATCCGCTATAATAGTGATGGCAGCAGTATTAAAACCTTTACGGATCGTATTAATCGCTATTTGATCGAAGCACATGGGCATGGGCGTAATGTTGTGCTGATGATTGATGAGGCACAAAATCTTTCACCGGATGTATTGGAGCAATTGCGCTTGCTGACTAATCTGGAAACCAATGAGCGAAAGCTGCTGCAAATCATTCTACTTGGTCAGCCTGAACTCAAAGAGGTGCTGGCGCGAACCGATTTGAGGCAATTGGCTCAACGCATTACCGCGCGCTTTCATCTGCAATCTCTGAGTAAGGAGGATAGTCGCGAGTATGTCCGTCATCGCTTGGCGATTGCAGGCTGTAATCGGCCAGTTTTCAGCAATAAAGCGATTGATCTCATTTTTTCTATCAGTCACGGTACGCCGCGTCTGATGAATTTGTTGTGTGACCGTGCCTTGCTCGGTGTTTACAGTCGCAGCGAAACGATTGTCGAACCGGCGCATGTGCGGCAGGCCAGCAAGGAAGTGTTGGGTGAGGAGACTGAGCCTCCGAAGCAGCGTTTATTGGTTCCATTGATGATTGTTTTTACATTGATTTTCGCCAACGCCATTTTGCTGGATAAGATATGGCCGTGGTTGCCTCATCAGACCGGAGATATTCAGGCCGGGGATATTCAGACCGAAGATTTTCAGTCAAGGACTATTAAAGCAGAGGCTGGCGAGGCGGAACTCGATGCCGCACCGCCTGCTTTGACCCCGCTTGCTTCGCGTTCGATTCAAGCTGATAACATGGGTGCAGATTCGCTTGGCTCAGGTCGCTTTAAATCGAATCCGGATGAATTAACGCCATCTGTGAGCTCATCCGAAGTGCCTCACGAGAGCCAGCAATTGCTTGAAATTGATCAACCAAGCTCGGATGCTCCACATCTACCAGCAGCGCAGCAGCCTGTTGCTGCAAGTCTCGAACCGGATGCAAAAATTTCTCTTGCGCCTGAAAACAACAGCGCTATGCCGGTTTCCGCAGAGTTTAAACGGAAGCAGTTAAAGCCGTTTGAGCAATCTGATACTGAGGAGCTTCAAGCCGTGCAATCGGCTGAGCCAGCAGTATCGGTCGCGGCGAAGCCTGCTAAAACGGCATCAAATAGTGTGTGGAATGCTATCGAAACAAGCGGCACACGGATGTTGGCGTTTCAGACTTTGGCGGGACTATGGCATCACACGATTATTGCTGGCGATAGCAAGCCTTGTGCGCAGTTGGCCGATCAACATCTTGTTTGTATGCAACAACGTGCCAATAGCTGGCTATTGTATGAATACAATCGTCCTGCTATTTTTCAGATGATGGGGGGTGATGGAAAGGCTCATTTCGCGGTCATTCGTTGGCTTCAAAACAGGCGAGTTATGATTCAACTTGGGCAACAACATTGGAATATTGCGTTGCGTGAACTGGAGCAATATTGGCAAGGTTCTCTGACCTTACTGTGGAAAAAACCAGCAGCTTATCAAAAAGATATTCAGCAGGGCGATGGCGGTGCCATGGTTGCATGGCTGACTCAACAGATGGATACTATTCAAGGTGAAATGATTCCATCTCAAGATGGTGATATTATGAACCCTGTGTTGGTGGAGCGGGTAAAAGGCTTTCAATTGGCTGAAGGTTTACGTGCAGACGGCATCGTTGGGCAGCTAACGCTGGTTCGCATTAATGAACGGCTGGATTTGACAATCCCCCGATTAAATCGCAAGCCGTTGTTGTAATGTCGTATATTCTGGATGCGTTGAAAAAATCAGAAGAAAAAAGAGGCACGTTTGCGCAGCCCGCAGGGCAAGTGATGATGGTTTCGGAAAAACCATCGGGAGCACGTCGTATTATTCTGCCATTGTTGTTTGCATTGCTCGCAGTCACAGCCGGCTGGCTGCTTGCCCAATGGCAGGCTGCTGATACGGATAAAGCATCGCTCGCAAAGCAAGCGGCTGAAGGCGTTGCATCTAAACAGCCTCCTATAGTGTTGGCTGACATGCCTGTTGATCATATGATGGTGAACGACAGTACCACCTCTATCGTGGCATCTCAGCCCCAAAACTATCCTGCTCATTCAGCACAACATACTATTGTAGCAGCCCAGCCGGTTGAACAAAGGAGGCCGGTATTTGCGCCTATAACACCAGCATCTGCGCTAAACAGGCTAGATGTCTCGACGCCACATCAGGACACAGATCAGCCTCAAGCGCTTGATACTACAACGGTAAAATCTATTTTTGAATTATCACAGAATCAGCAACAAGCCATGCCGAAAATTAAAATTGAAGCGCATCTGTATGATGATGATCCCCGTTCGCGCATGGTGATTATCAATGGTAAAGTGCGCAGAGAAAAGCAAACTATTGGCGCAGGCTTGGTGTTGCAGGAAATCACGCCGGATGGTGTGCTGCTTCATTATCAGGGTAGTGTGTACCACATGGGCGTGTTTGATTAACAGAGGAGATATTTATGAATCATTTGAATTGGAAATTCATGGTGTTGGCAGGCTTTCTGGCTTGGCCTATCTCTCAGGCCTCGGCGGGCTGGATGGATCAGGTGGGTGGCTTGCTTAACGATTCAGGTCTTAATAAACCGACTGCCCCCGCTGCTGCTTCGATGGTCGGACTAAGTAATTCCGATATGATTGCCGGTCTAAAAGATGCTCTGCGTGTGGGCTCCGAAGATGTAGTGGGTCAATTGAGTAAATCGAATGGTTTTAATAACGACCCTGCCATTCATATCCCGTTGCCGGAGAATTTGAAAACGGTGAAGTCGGCGCTTTCTGCAGTTGGAATGGGCGGCTTGATGGATGATTTGGAACTGCGTTTGAATCGTGCTGCAGAAGCCGCGACCCCCAAAGCCAAGCGTATTTTTGGTGATTCGATCAGAGCCATGAATTTTGCCGATGCTAGGAAAATCCTTAATGGCCCGAATGATGCCGCCACCCAATATTTTAAAGGAAAAATGTCGAGCCCGTTAGCCAAAGAAATGCGTCCAATTGTGAGCAATGCCCTAAATCAGGCCGGAGCAGTGCAAGCTTATGATAATATCATGGGCAAATATCAGGCTCTACCCTTTATGCCGGATGTAAAAGCCAATCTTACCCAGCATGTGCTTGATCTTGGTCTCTCCGGTATTTTTCTTTATATGGCCAAAGAAGAAGCCGCGATCCGTAAAAACCCGGTTAAACGCACTACTTCTATCTTAAAGAAAGTCTTTAGCCGTTAATTAAACCCAGTTTCCCCACAGCATAGCATGGATGGCCTCTTGATGAGGCCAGATGGTTGCTGCCGTCGTTTCAATACCTTCCATTTAATCCCGAGCGCTTGCGGCGGTTGATTTCGATTCGTTAACGCCTTTACTGTTGCTTTCCATTCGTTGGCATTGCCTTTGCAATGATGGAGTGAAACAGGCTTCAGAAAACACGGAGGTTTTCCTGAATTAGTAATTAGAAGCAGGTGGTTATGATGTTTTGATGGAATTGCTTGTAAACCGTTTTCTATTCGGAGCGGCACAATGTGCCGTTGCTGAAGGGAAAGTATTGCCTGTTGTGAGCCGTGATTTATGAAACTGACACTGGCGATGGGCTTACAATACGACAATGGTAAAGAAGCAAGCATGTTTGCCATGAGTCTCGGTCAGGGGAAACCGCCGCCGCTGCAAAAGCCGGAAAGCGTAGTCAATGCTGCGGTTGCAATGAACGCGATCGAGACCGAAATGCTATCTGTGGAGCCAGTCCAGGCAGTTAAAACATCATTTTTCCTGACGTATAACCTCAAAGGATTAAACGACACCCTGATATTCGAGCAGAGTTTACTCGATATATTCGTCTAACCCATCTCTATGCTCATGCATAGATATTTCTCGCTTAGCAACATCCCTTGGTATGGAAATCGGATTCAAACAGCACCATGCCAGCATGAGATGCCTCAAGCGAAAGGAATGCCCAGAAGGTGTTTTGTTTGCTGAAAACCCGGTTACGACTATGCGAGCCTGATTTTGATGCAGTGAGATACTCAGCGGGAATAAACTTGCCAAAACAGGCGCAGTTCAAATATTGCGGCGGTAGTGAAGTGGGAAACCGCATTTATGTGGTTCGTTTGAGCGAGCAAGAACGTACTGATCTGCA
>CAYOTF010000077.1:0-11788 GCA_964406805.1 uncultured Zetaproteobacteria bacterium
GACGATTGCAGTAACTTCGACTAATGGCACTATTGTAGGGGGAGCCTCTTTTATTGTAGCGAATACGAATGCTAGAGTAGCGACTTCTCCAACTGTATTTGATTACACGGTAAGTCTGAAATCTGATGCGACCTTTACACCCGCAGTTGTGGGGCCACCTGCTGTTGCTGCATCATGCGCTGATTTAACTGGAACGGGCTCTCTATCAGTAAAAATAACGACTCCTATAACCGGGACGATTACCCAGAGCTCAATTACTGTTAGCAACTAATTCGTTTGTTTTTAACCGTTACAACACACTGGCAGCAATGCTATTGGCTATGCTTTACTAAACGTACTAAACGGCACGCTACCCTTTAATTAGGAAAGTCAAAATTATCGGGCTGATATGGCTTCCCCAAACTATCAGGGGTTGTATGTTCAACGATTCGGTTTATACCCAGTTTTCAATACGCAAGCCATCTACGCGATTAAATTCTTTTTCGTTGCTTCAACCTGATTCAGGTTATGCTCCTGCCGTTCGCTCTTCTCTGCACCATGCAATAGCTCGGCCAGAGTGATGGAACTGATAATGGAAGGGACTGATCGATAGCGCCACTCCGTTTTTTTTGTACTGCTGTCGTTTGTATTATTATTCCTATTATTTGCCATTGTGGTGTTAATACCCGATAATTGCGCTCAGGTATCACGTGAGGTGTAACATGGCAGTAGCATTAACCACAGCAGCAGCAGAAAAAGTACAAGGTTTGTTGGAAAAAGAAGAGGATACATTGAATTTGCGTGTATTTGTCTCCGGCGGCGGTTGTTCGGGTTTTCAGTATGGGTTTACTTTTGATGATAAAATTAACGACAACGATACGGTTGTTGAGAATCATGGTGTAAAACTGCTGGTCGATCAGATGAGTATGGAAATGCTTGATGGTGCTGAAATTGATTATCAAACTTCAGTGCAGGGTGAGTCGTTTGTGATCCGTAATCCCAATGCGGCTTCGACATGTGGCTGTGGTAAATCATTCACACCGTCGGAATCCGGTGGTAGCGGCTGTTCCAACGCCGGCTATTAAGTATCCCATGTGTTTCTTTTTACTGCGGGGTCTTCGGACTCCGTTTTTTATGCATTGCAGATGCGTAACGTGAAACGATGAGTGCGCTTGAGATCAAAGGCCTGCAAAAGGTTTATGGCAACGGTAACATAGCATTGCATGAGGTGTCGTTGTCGGTGCCCGAGGGTAGTTTTTTTGCTCTGCTGGGGCCAAATGGTGCGGGCAAGAGTACGCTGATCAATATTCTGGCCGATACCGTGCGCCCGAGTGCGGGTTCGGTGGCTTTGTTCGGTCATGATTTATTTGCAGAGCGTCACTGGTGCAAGAGAAGGGTGGGTGTCGTGCCCCAGGAAGTGGCTTTTGATCCTTTTTTTACACCGCGAGAAGTATTGGCGTTTACTTCCGGTCTGTTTGGTTGCAAACCGGATGATGATTGGATTGATGAGTTGTTGCAGCGCCTGGAATTGAGTGCGCATGTGGACAAAAATACACGCCAGCTTTCCGGCGGCATGCGGCGGCGTTTGCTGGTGGCGCAAGCTCTGGTGCACAAACCGAAACTGGTGATTCTCGATGAGCCGACTGCCGGCGTGGATGTGGAACTACGGCGGCGTTTATGGGGTTTCATGCGTGAATTAAATGCCGCCGGTACAACGATTCTGTTGACCACACACTATCTCGATGAAGCCGAAGAATTATGTGATCACGTGGCTATTATTGATCAGGGTCGTGTGGTTGTTGCTGAGCCCATGGCTGATTTGATGCAGACTGTTGCATCGTCGTATTTGTGGCTGAACTATGATAAAAAACTATCGTTATCTGATGCGAATTATACAACGTTGGCCGCGTTTAAACCGCGTTTGAATGATACGGGTGTGTGTCTGGAGCTCGGTAAACAGGCTGATGGTCAATCGACATTTCATATTGCCTATGAAGCTGCGGTGAGTTGTTTCGGCCCTCCACGCGATGCCGGTGTGCGCTCGGAAGATCTGGAAGATGTGTTTTTGCGTTTAACCAACAAGGGTTCGTTATGATTCAACAGTTCATGAGGCAAACGCTATGAGGTCAAGTAATCCACGCGGAGCCTCGACGCTGTTTCTGAGAGAAGTGCGCCGCTTCCTCAAAGTAAAAATGCAAACCATAGTCACACCTGCATTGACTGCGATGTTGTACTTGCTCATTTTTCATTATGCCATGGGTGGGCGGCAGGTGCCGGGGCTGGACGTGGATTATTTTACCTTTTTAGTACCCGGACTGGCGATGATGGCGATGATGCAGAATGCTTTTGCCAATACATCGAGCTCGATGATTATGGGTAAAGTGATGGGCATGAATATTTATTTATTGATGGCACCCTTATCGGCGCTGGAAGTGGTGTTGGCTTTTCTAGCTGCTGCGGTTGTGCGCGCTGTGGTTGTGGCTGTCGTGTTTCTGGCTGTGCTATTTCCTTTTGTGGAGGTGAACTTGTTGCATCCGGGCATTATTCTACTCTATGGTGTGTGTGCGAGTATTATGATGGGTGGCTTAGGTTTGATCGCCGGCATGTGGGCCAAGGATTTCGATAATATTGCCATGATTACTAATTTTGTGATTTTACCGCTGACCTTTCTCTCCGGTGTGTTTTATTCGGTCAAACAATTGCCGGAGTTCTGGCAGCAGGTGAATAATGCCAATCCGTTTTTTTACCTGACCGATGGTTTTCGTTATGGTTTCTTGGGTATCGGCGATACCGACCCTTATGCATCGGTTGCGGTGGTATTGGGTTCGACGCTGCTGACGATGATCACATGCTGGTATTTGTGGCGGATTGGCTGGCGCATGAAAGAATAAGGCTAGCTATTCAGCAAGGCGGTAGTTACGTTGTTAAAGCCTCGGAGGTGCGACCCAAGGTGAATGCTGCTTGCAGCAGAGAGAGCACCCTGGGGTGTCAGTCGCGCAGAAATGCGCAGCTGAAGCAGCACCTCCAGGGCAAGTTGAACAGTTACAAGTTTTCATGGGTAGTTCATAGGAGAATGCAATCATGGCACAATCATCAAAGAGCAAAGCGGCACGTAAAACGTCCGCCTGGTATCAGCGCCATGCTAATGATCCGCATGTCAAACGCGCTCAGCGTGAAGGCAAGCGATCGCGAGCTGCATTCAAATTAACCGAGATCCTCGATAACGAAAAACATGATTTGAAAATCAAGAGAAATACAGTGGTGGTTGATCTGGGCTGTGCGCCGGGTTCATGGAGTGTGGAACTGGCCAAACTGGTCGGCCCTGAAGGCCTGGTGATCGGCATTGATTTGTTGCCAGTCGATGCGATTAACGGTGTTAGCTTGATTCAGGCGGATTTTGATTCACCTGCAGGTCAGCAAGCCCTGGCCGATGCCTTAAAGGGCAGGGTGATTGACGTGGTGGTTTCCGATATGGCACCGGAAATGAGTGGTAATAAACTGGTGGATCAAATGCGCATGATCGGTCTGAACGAAATGACCTTGCATTTTGCCCGTCAGTATTTACGACCCGGCGGCGATATTCTGATGAAAACTTTTATGGGTGAAGGTTATGATGATTTTCGCCGTGATCTCGGCTCCTCATTCCAGAAAATAAAAAACATTAAACCCGCCGCCAGCCGCAAGACATCATCGGAGTTCTTTTTGTTGGGTAAATCGTTTCACGCTTGATGACACTCTGCTTGGGGTTTGAAGCGCAATGAACTATGGTGGATAAAAACATGTTTTGGGGTCGGTAATTTTTTAATCCCTATATCGTTGAAGGCTTGTGAATAATGCAGCTTAGAGAGTGGTTGTTACAGATCCAGTGACAGGCCATTGGCTTTTAGCCATACCTTGGCTTGCGAATAAGCGGGCATGATGTGCTCAACCAGCTGCCAGAAGTCGTTGGAATGGTTGTGGTGGATCAAATGGCATAGCTCATGCACGATGACATAATCAATCACCCGGGAGGGAGCCATGATGAGGCGGTAGTTGAAATAAATGCGTCCATCATGATGGCAACTGCCCCAGCGACTTTTGTAGGCTTTTACGCCGATGGTTGTAGGTGCTTTTCCAATCGTGGGCACAAAGTCTAGGGCGCGTTGTTGGATGTAGTGTTCGGCCTGCTGCCGATACCAGACGATGAGTTGTTGTTTGAGTTGCTCGGCGGGTAGTGCTGGCACGATGAGTTGTTTGTCGGCAAGGTGAATGCCAGTGGCATCGTTGCAGATACTTAGAGCATAGCTTTCTCCAAGCCGCTGAAACAACTCACCCTGGTGGAATGATTTGGGCTGATAGTTGCTGCGTTCGTGATAATTGAAATGCAGTTTTTTTTGTATCCAGGTTTGTTTGTCGTGTACAAATTGATGGATGAGTGCCGCAGGCATGCGTTTGGGAGCCAGCACATCGATCTGACTGTCGGGGCGAATGATGATGCTCAGCGTTTTGCGTCTCGGACTACGGATGATGGCATATTCGATACCGTTCATCACGGCGTTATCCATCACGATCTTGTGATTGCTTGGACAGGTTGTGTTCGTGTGTCAAATTGATGACGTGATGGGCTTTGCAATATTGGCAGGAGGTGGTGATGTTGCCTGCCTCATCGGCCAACTCAGCCAATTGATCTGCGGGCAGGGTGCGGAGTGCTTGTAGCATTTTTTCAGGGCTGCAGTCGCAGTGGTAGGCATAGCTATCTGTGCCTACCTGTTTGATATTCAGACTATCAAAGTAGCGTAATAATGTTTCCGGTGTTTCATCTTGCAGCGCGCTATTGGGGATTTTGGCCATTGTTTCGACCGACTGGAACCAGTGTTCATCATCGCAGCCGGGCATGGCTTCAATCATGATAGCCAGATCACCCTGCAGAATAATGTCGGCTTTGATTTGAACGGATTGGTGCAAATAATGAATGAGGTGGTCGGCTAAAAAGTCGGATGGGTGTTCAATGGTGGATACATAAGGCTGGCCAAAACCCAAATCGCGCACGGTAGATAAACGAATAGGACTACCCAGCCAGCTGGATAGATTGACGTTGTCATGCTGATGCAAAATAGTGTGTTCATCCGCCCAGTCGATATAACCGCGCACTTGCCCCTGACGAGCCTCACTTAATACTTTTTTCAATGGTGCTGTAGGGCTGCCATTGAGCTGCAAGACTTGCCGTGTGCCACCCTTGCTGATCGATAATAATAAAATCGATGCAAGCAGGGTTTGATCAAACAGCTGGGCGAAACTGCTATTTAAATCGTCGTTTAAACGGCCGTTTAAACCATGAATACGGTTGGCTGTTTTGAAAATTTCCGTGGAGCGGATAATGACCCCGCGAGAATGCGAGTCGGGCAATAGAAAACGAATAAGTGTATCCGTGTTTGTTTCTTCCTCAGCCGATTTCGTTGAGGTCGATGCATCGATGATCAATGAATGCGTTGTTTCAGCCATGCATGCACCTCCGCTAGAGAGTCGAAACAGATGGAGGCTCCGACTTCGCTCAGCTCATCTGCACTGAAACCATCACAAAAGCCCAGTGCCCGGCTGCCAGCCCTATTGGCCGCTTTCATGTCAGCCAGGCCATCACCAAGCATGACCGTTGAGCCGGGCGTGATTCCCAGCTGTTTACAGGCCAGCAATACAGGCGCTGGATCGGGTTTTTCCGGCCGCCCTTTAAGTTTGCCAATGACAGCTTTAAAATAGCCACTCCAGCCCAATACATCGAGCTGCGCTTCGGCGCGTATTTGACTCTTGCTGGTGACAATCGCGAGGGGTATGTTTTTTTCGATTAACCACAGGAATAATGCTTCCGCACCAGCCAGTGGTGTGATGCGATCGAGATAATCTTCATCGTGAATTTCCAGAAAACGGATGCCTGCAGCTTCTTTACGCTCACCAAACAGGGCAGTCATGCTGCAATCGCCTTTGCCGGTATGGCGCTTGATGTCGAGATCACTCATGGTCGGTAAACCGAACTCGACAAAGGTTTGATTGAGGGCGCGAATGATGGGTGGAAAGGCATCGACAATGGTGCCGTCCATATCAAACAACACAGCCTGGATCGGATTATTCATGTGGGCTATCTCCGCGTTTCAAGGCTTCGAAGGCTTGAAACATCTGTTGCCGTAATGCGATGCTTACGTGTCCTGGCTTGCCGCTACCAATCACCTGATCATTGATTTGGCATACCGGCATGATGGCATTGGTGGTGCTGCTCATCATGCATTCGCTTAAACCGGCTTCATGCAAATGCCAGGGGCGCTGTTCAATGATCATGCCTTGCTTTTTGGCCAGACCTAGCGCCATGTCGCGGGTAATGCCACCGAGTACCTGATGATCGAGTGGGTGTGTCACCAATGCCCCGTTAATCACAGCAAAACAATTGGTCGCGCAGCCTTCGAGCACATGGCCTTCATCATCGAGCCAGAAGGCTTCATCGGCACCTTGGCGGGTGGCCTCTTGTTTGCCGAGCACACTGGCCAGCAGGGCGATGGATTTGATGTCGCAGCGTTTCCAGCGCATGTCGGGTAAGGTGATGGCACGCACGCCGGTATTGATTTTTTCATCGCTCGGCATGGGCAGAGCGCGTGAGGTGATCACCATGGTGGGCTTGAGTTTTTCGCTTACCAAATGGGCGCGCGGAGCGACACCGCGTGTAATCTGCACATACAGCATCGCATCGCGGTAAGGGTTGCGCTGGTAGGTTTGTGCAATGAGCTGTTCCAATTCAGCCAACGAACATGGTAGCTCAATGGCAATGGCCTGGCATGATCGCTCAAGCCGTTGCAAATGGGCTTGCAAATCGAGAAAGGTACCACCGAAGCAGGCGATGACTTCATACACGCCATCAGCAAATTGAAAACCCCGGTCTTCGATGTGAACCGTGGCATCTTCGAGCGCCAAAAACTGACCGTTCACGCAAGCGGTTAATCCAGTCTTGGTTAATGGCATCGTGGTTAATAATGCCATTTACTTGCTTTCCGCTTCGCCTGTTACCTCATTGAGCAGGTTATCGGATTTATCACTCATCCAAAGGCGCAAGCCATCCCATTGGCGGCTGACCCATGATGCCTGCTCGATCGATTGGCTGGCCAGCATGGGAAATGAGCGAATGACTGTCGCATGATCATTTTTATCGCCCATAACAGCTTCGATGCTACCGAGCACCTGTCCCTTTTTGATCGGTGCTTTTAAGGGCGCATCATAGCGCAGACGAAAGGATAATTTATTTTTACTGCTGCTCGGCACACTCACCCAGACTTGCGAGGATGGTTTAAGCCAGATGGAATCATGCACACCTTCATAGACATCGACTTTACGCCGAATTTCGCGCTCGCTTGGGCGTACGGTAATGAAATTGCGAAAGCCGAACTTGAGCAGTTTTTTGGATTGTTGAGCCCGGGCACGATCCGATTTGGTGCCAAAAACGGCACTGACAAAACGGGTGCTATCTTTTTCAGCCGAGCCTACCAGACAATAACCGGCTTCTTTGGTATGACCTGTTTTGAGGCCATCGGCTTCAGGAAATGTCCACAATAAACGGTTGCGATTGGGTTGGGTGCGACCGTCAAAGGTATAGTCACGTTCGCCGAATAATTTGTAGTCTTCCGGATAATCGCGCCATAATGCTACGCCGAGAATGGCCATATCCATGGCTGAGCTGTGGTGGCCTGCAGAGGGGAAGCCGGTGGCATTTTCAAAGTGGCTATGCAACATGCCGAGCTCACGGGCTTTCTCATTCATACGCTCAGCAAAGGATTCTTCGGAGCCATCCATGTGTTCGGCCAGAGCAATGCAGGCATCGTTGCCGGATAAGGTGGCAATGCCATGCAATAATTCGTTCACGGTTGGATGCATGCGTGGCTCTAAAAACATGGTGCTACCGCCGATTTTCCAGGCTTTTTTGCTGATGTCCACGCGTGCATTGGAATCGAGGCGACCGTCTTTGAGAGCTTCAAAGGCCAGGTATAGAGTCATCATCTTGGTGAGACTGGCTGGTGGTAATTGCTCATCGGCATTGTGCTCGGCAATCACCTGGCCGGAACGGGCATCAATCAGCGCCCATGATTTGGCTTCAAGGGTGGGTGACTTGGGCCATGATGCTGCGATGCTGCTGGCACTGAATAGCAGCATGGAGAGTAGTAGGAAAAGGGAACGGGATAAAATATGTACTCCTGTGGTGTTGCGGCTTGTAAGATGAGTTGCGAACAAAGTGAATTTGCGGTTTGTTATTGCGTTTACCATTGCCAATCCTCCTCAGGCGCTGCCTGCCATTCAATATCTTGATTGAGAGCCGGCCTGATGATACGTAATTTTTCGGCGTGCAACATTAAACGCCTATGGGCTTTTCCGCCATAGCGTATATCACCGAGAATCGGGTAGCCGAGTGCGGCCAGATGTATGCGCAATTGATGGGTGCGTCCGGTATGTGGAATCAGGTTTATCAAGGCGCGATTGCCTTGGCGTTCAAGCACCTGAGCTTCGGTTTTGCAGGCGCGTCCATGTTCGGAGACATGATAACGGCCACGTTTGTCGCGTTTGTTCTCGATGGCGAGGGTAATTGTTTGTTCATCCCATGCTGGTGCCGGCTCAACCACAGCGAGATAGCTTTTGAAGGTGCAGTCATGCCAGTTGGCTTGCAAAGTCTGCAAGTGCTTGGCATCGGAGGAGAACAGCATCAAACCGGATGTGCCGCGATCCAAACGGTGCACAGGGCGCACATCAATGGGCTGTTGGTGTTTTTTTGCTGGCTGGGTGGATTGATTCCCTGCTAAGAGATTGAGATACTGAGCCAGTTCAAAGGGCAATGTGCCCCGGCTACGGTGCAAGGCTTCTTGCGCATATTGATTGCTGCGCTTGTGCAGTAAATACAGAGGTGCATGTTTCCAGACGATTTGCTCGGCATCAAAAGGAATGAGCTTTTCTTTTTCCAACAGCACGGCACGGATTTTGTCACCGACTTTAACTGTACGTCCAGCAGTGCGGCAACGGCGTTGATTGAGATATACACCGCCCTCATCAATCGCACGGCGACTACGCCGGCGCGACAGATCAAACAGCTGCGCTAAAGCCTGATCCAATCTCTGAGCATCTTGTTCTGCTGTGGCGATAGCACGCAGATCCTGAAAATTAGCACTGTTCAGACTCATTTGTATGATTGCAGTGCATCGAGCACATCCTGATGGCTTTCACAGATGCGAATGGAGTCAAATGCCTTATCGGTGGAGAGTACCAGCTGTTCGGAGAGGATGCTGATGATCGGTTGCCACATTGCGCCATAAAGCAGTAAGGGGCGTGGTTCAAGCACCCGAATGGCAATCAAATCCCAGGTCATGGCCAATTCGGACAGCGTGCCGAGGCCACCGGGCAAGACCAGCCAGGCATCGGCTTGCTCAATCATGGTGCCCATGCGCTCAAAGAAATTACGGGCACGTATTTCTTTACTGAAGGTATTGTTGGGCGGGGTGGGGAAACGCTCCAGCGTGATGCCTTGAATGTGACCGCCACCGGCATGCATGCCTTCTGAAAATGCAGCCATCATACCCTGATGCCCACCGGTCATACCATGCCAGCCGGAGCGGGCAATTTTTTCCGATAAGCTCAATACATCCTGATAGACTTCTGATTCCGTTCCGATGCGCGATGATCCGAAGGCTGCAAGGCGTGGTTGCGGTGTTGGCTGGAGAGCACTCATTTGATAATCACCATGGGTTTTCCAAATCCTTTCTGTTGTAAGGATAAGACAGTTTGCTCGATTCTGATCATATCTTCAAACGGACCGATACGCACACGATACAGCGTTTTCTTGGCGCGCTGAATGGTCACCGTGTGAGCTGCTGGAAAACTGGTTTTGAGTTTATTCTGCAAGCGTGAGGCATTGTCTTTTGATCCGAAAGCACCGAGTTGAACAAAGATTTTTCCGGTCGCGGCAGTAGCTGGTGCCGATAATTTATCAGGGCTGGAAACGGTGATGCTGTTGGGTTGATCTGCAGCTTTTAGTTTGGCTCCCATAGCGAGGGTCTGTTGCTGTGATGAGGGTGCGATTTGCAGCGATTGCACGCGCACATGTGCCGTGCCCTGTTTGGCATAACCGAGTGCTGTGGCTGCGGCATAGGAGAGATCAATCAAACGATCTTTTACAAACG
The DNA here is from genome assembly GCA_964406805.1 of uncultured Zetaproteobacteria bacterium. Taxonomy (GTDB): domain Bacteria; phylum Pseudomonadota; class Zetaproteobacteria; order Mariprofundales; family Mariprofundaceae; genus Mariprofundus. Next base: position 10,155 of record CAYOTF010000077.1, read on the forward strand.
GGCCGCGATCATTCACACGCACGGTGATGGAGCGCCCGTTTTCCAGGTTGGTGACACGCATCAAGGTTGGCAGGGGTAGGGTTTTATGTGCGGCTGAGAGCGCATGCATATCATAGATTTCACCATTGGCAGTACGCAGACCATGAAACTTTTTACCATACCAGGAGGCGATACCGGTTTGGTCGTAGCGACCTTCATTTTCAAGCGGGGTATACCAGCGGCCTGCGATGCGATACGGCTTGCCTGTTTTATGCATGCCGCCAGCGCCGTCAGGCAATTGCGCTTTGCTCGATGGAATCGCGGTTGGGGCAGTGTCGTGCTTATGCGTGGCACAACTGACCATGGCAAGACTGAGTAGGGTTAACAGTAGGGGGGTGATCAATCGACGGCGAATGTTGTTCTCTCCAGCATGGCTGCGATTTCGGTCACGGCCATGGCATAATTAAAGGATGGGTTGTAACGCATGATGACGTAAAAATTGTAGTGCACCAGCGCGAATTGTTTGCCTTTATGTTTATCGTTACCGGTCTGCATTTCGATGATGCTGACTTTATCATCATCGTGCCAGGTGGATGGGATGGATGCGAAGGTGTTGGGCATGGCTTGGCGTAGCTCTGAGAGCTTCACCCAGTGTTTTAATTTGCCGTTGGCAATTTTTTTCCACGTGTTGTTGAGTTTGGTATCCACTGGCAACCAGTAGGCGGTGGGGCGACCATGTTGCCAATGATGGCGTTTAAAATAATTGGCGACGCTGGCAATGATGTCGGGCTTGGAATGAAAGACATCGCGAACACCATCGCCATCTTCATCAACGGCATAATCACGGAATGATGTGGGGATAAACTGAATCGACCCGAAAGCACCGGCATAGGAGCCCTTGAGTTCAGTCAGATCGAGTTTGTCCTGACGGCTGATTTGAATAATTGCCCCAAGCTGCTGGCGAAAGAATTTGGCGCGGCGCGGAAAACCGGTCGATAAGGTGTACAAAGAATCGAGTATCGGGCGTTTGCCGTGTGATTGCCCAAAACGTGTTTCAATGCCCAGAATCGCAGCAATAATCACCGCATCGACCTGATATTTTTCTTCGACGCTGGCAAAGATAGCCGCATGCTGTTGCAGATAGGCGCGGCCTTTACTGCGCATGCTCGGCTTGATAAACAACGGACGGTATTTCACATAGGGCTGTGCTTCCCATTGCCCGTTCATGCGTTTGACGATTTCCGGCTGAAACTTAGCCTGTTTTAAAATAGCGCGAATCTCACTGATCGGAATGTGGGTTTCAGTAGCCAGTGTGCGGGCAAGCTCTGCGCGGCTGACATATTGTGTGCCATCGGGTTTCAAGTTCGCCGCATCTGCTTGCATGGGCAACAGCATTGCAAAAACGATAAGAATGAAAGCCTGCAAGGGGTTAGACATGTTAAATCGAGGAAAAAAAGTAAAACAACGGGTAAACAACGAGGCAGAATGAGTCATGCCCGAATGGTAGCGAGGGATGAGCCTGACCGGTAGTGAAAAAGCAGTGCAAAAACTGCGGGGCGGTGTTTTGCCTCAAAACATTGATTTTATAGCAATAGAAAGAAACCCCGCTGGTATGGTATAGTTAGAGCTTAATGAGAGTTCAAACCAACATCACC
>CAYOTF010000078.1:0-2534 GCA_964406805.1 uncultured Zetaproteobacteria bacterium
TTGAGCGCATCGAGATAGGCCCAAAGCGGCGCGGTCACATCGACAAAATCACGGGCGACCACCGGCTCGGCCAAGAGTGAGCGATCCACTATCGTGCCGTACAGAGCCTGCTTGACGAAGGTAATGCCGACGAAATCGGGCGGCGCGGGATAGGTGAAACGTCCAGGGTGCGCACGAGCCCAGCTAAGAAATTGCGACATCGTGCGCGGCGGTTTGATCCCGCTGGCGGAGTCGTAGAAAAAGGTGAGCTGCGCCATGCCCCAAGGCGATTCATAGCCTTGGTTCGGAACCGTGAAATCGGTTGTTATCGAAGGCTTGTCCTTGGCATCGACAAATCGCCAGTTGGGCAGGCGGTGTGCGAATGGGCCCCACAGCAATCCCGCCTCCTTGGCGGCCACAAAGTTTTCACCGTTGATCCAAATGAGATCGGTCAGTCCACCAGAAACTCGCTGGGCACTCTTGTCAGCGAGCAGACGCTGTATCGTATTGGCTGTTTCGCCTACTTTGATTTGAGTCAGAGTGATGCCAAATCGGCCCCGCACCGTCTCGGCGACCCAGCCGATATAGGCATCAATCTTCTGATCTCCGGCCCAGGCGGCCCAATTGACGCGTTGCCCTCGCGCGTCATCCAGCACCTGCGGCCATGGAGCATCAGGGGTAATCGGCTTTTCCGGCGGATGTCCACAGGCGGTCAGACCGAGTGGCGCCATCGACATACCAATGATAAGCTCGCGACGCGTAGCTGTGGGGAGTCTTTGCCTGTCCGTCATGAGATCAACAGCAATCAGAAGGCTTCGTCAGTGGCGGCATGCCGTTTCCTGATGGCAACGGTCGCATCATTCTATCTCCCAATACCCGATTGAAGGCGCGTCCAGCATCTTCGTCGCGCATCGCCGCGTTTCCTTACGTGACACGATCAATGGCCCAGTCCGGGGCAATGACAAAAGATATCGTCAGACACCTCGAGACGACCGGAACGCACTATCTCCTTGCTCGAAGGGACACCATCTGCATGTGCCGCGATCGGCCGAATCCGTACCTACTAAAGTTCGCGTCGCGAACGCCCAGTCTCAGGCCCTCTGGCCGGGTAGCAATGCGGTCGATCCTCAGCCCTCTAATCGGCTTTCCCCAGTCGGTTTCCTAAGCGGAGGACGGCGAGTTGGTGCGGGTCACCTGACCACGATCGGTCTTCGAGCAATGGAGCATTGCCGCGCCTCCGTTTCTATGCCGAAAAAAATCAGAAGCGCCCGGCCGTTGTGAGCGGCCGGGCGTACCGTATTGATCTCGAATTGGTGGTCGGCTCAGCTCTTCGGCGTGAGGCTGCCGCCGGCCTTCGCGCATGCCTTGGTGGTCATCGACTTGAAGCCCTGACCCTTGCAGCTGTTCTGGCCCTTGCAATCGTGATTGCCCGACTTGCAGTCGGACTGGCCCTTGCAGGAATTAACGCCGAAACAGGGCTGGACAGCGGCAGCCTTGGCGCCGGCGGCCTGTGCCGGGCTGGTGCTGGCAAGACCCGAAAGGGCGAGCATGGCGGCGGCTGAAGCGATGGCAGCGCCGGTTTTGAACGTCTTCATGGCAATCTCCTGATGATGCTAAGTTGGATGCGCCTAGGTGGCATTCCCCTATCCGTCCGCGCGCCTGCATCAGTTACAGCGACATCAAAAATATCTGGTCGCCTTAAATCGATTGGAACGGTTCAGCTCAACGAATATCCACGATCGCCTGGTCCTGAAGCCAAGATGCGAGATACCGGCCAGCCGCCTCGGTCGCTTCGGTAATTCCCTGGTCCGTCGCGAGGCAATCACACATGCGCGCAAAGCTCATGCCCGACATTGCAAGCTGGATCGCGCGATATTCGCCATCATCGATGGTCGTGAAGTGGGGTTGGAGATCGATACGCCAGACCCGAATCCACCCGGTCGCTGTAAGCCGCTGCGCGGCCGGCACGTCGCTGCCTGTGGCCAACGCGTTCCAGATCGCACCGCAGTTGGTGATCACCGGCAAGATCGTGAGCGTCGGCGAGAAGTGAACAACGGCCTCTTGCCAGTCTACCGCGTCAAGGCGTTGAGGATCGAAGGCCGCCCCGTTCGGACCGTCAAACGCGCGTCGCAAAGCCCAATCCAGCGCCGCGATTTCGGCTACTTCGGGATCATCGTCGTAGAGTTCTGCGAGCGTGCGGGCGAACCCCACACCATATTCGCCCAAGGTCCAGCTTGAAGGCGTATGACCTGCGATGTGGCGCCGCGCGGCCTCCTCGAAGGCATCATCACCAAGCCACGCCCATATCCGCTCATAGCTGTCCTTAAGGCAATCCAGGAGCTGACCGCGGTAGGCGTTGTGATAGATGTTCAGCCCGGGCCGCCCATCGCTTCTGACCGCGGCGGGGATGGTGTTTGGCCGGTCGAGAACATAGTCGATGAAGTCATTCTGGAGATCGAGCAGGGTCACGCTGCTGCCTCCAGAAACGACGCCGAGATCCGCTTGGCGATGTCGAGTTCGTCGAGCAGTTCGCTGAGTGGCGGAATGTTGTCGTC
>CAYOTF010000078.1:2554-11696 GCA_964406805.1 uncultured Zetaproteobacteria bacterium
ACAGGCGCGAATCGGTGATAGGCCTCCCGAAACAGCGTCCAGACGGGATCGGCCACGGGTGTATCATGGGTGTCAATCAGCCGGTCCCGACCCGCGCTGTGCCCAGCAAGGTGAATTTGACGGACACGGTCGGCGGGAATGCCGGCAAGATAGTCCAGAGGGTCAAAACCATTGTTGGTCCCGCTAACATAAATGTTGTTGACGTCGAGCAGCAGGAAGCATCCGGTCCTCGCCGTCAGCTCGGTCAGAAAAGCCCATTCGGTCATCTGATCGGAGGCAAACGTGAGATACGTAGAGGGATTCTCCAGCACGAGCGGCCGCTCGAGCACATTCTGGACCTGGCGAACATTGGTGCAAACGACGTCCAGCGCTTCTTCGGTGAACGGCAGCGGGAGCAGATCATGCGAGTTGGCACCGCCCACTCGCGACCAGCTCAGATGGTCAGACACCCACAAAGGACCAATGCGGTCGGCAAGACGTTTCAGTTCTGTGAGATAGTCCGTGCGGACTCCATCGGCCGAGCCGATCGACATCGAGACGCCGTGCATGGCAATTGGCCAGCGCTCTCGTACCTGATCGAGTACATAAAGCGGGCGGCCGCCCGCCACCATGAAATTTTCGGAGATGATTTCCAGGAAATCGACCGGGATGTCCTCGTCCAGAAAATTTTGGAAATGAGGGATCCGCAGCCCCAGCCCAAAGCCGTGAAAGGGTGTGACGCCACCGTCAAACATGACATACTCCTTGGCCGCTGATCCGCCGGCGCGACGTTGCTCCGATCAGCCAGTTCGGATGAGACTGTCCAAAAGTTACATTCGCCAAGCGCTGGCGTCGAACCTTATCCATAATTCTCAGGCCATGAGGCCAACATGTAACTCGCCGCCAGCGCCACGCGAATGGTGTATTACCACAAGCGGTCCTTCAGGTATCTCGTAGCGCATCGTGGCCGCCGCCATCAAATCGAGGTCAACGATCCCATGCTCCAGCGTCGCCACATCGTACTCGGTCTCGGCGCAACCGCGCTGGGCCTCCCCTTAATAACCCAGGCACTGGCGACGCCTGATTTGCTTGATCCCGAGAACATGTATGCCGCGCTCCGCTCGAGCACAGCGCTTAAGCTCGGTGTAGGGAACAGTACGATCAACATCGTTTTTGCGGAAGCCGCCGGTAGGGTCGATCGTGATAGGGTGATGGCATGGGTTCGCGATGCCGCGGATGCCGTCAGCGCTTATTTCGGCCGATTTCCGGTCGCCACTTACGGGCTTCTGGTGATCACCGAGCCGGGCGCTGCGGTCGGTCACGCAACGACCTTTGGCTATGCGGGGGCCGCGACTCGTATTTCCGTCGGCCTTGAAGCGACACAGCAGGCGTTCGAGCACGACTGGGTGCTTGTGCACGAGATGATGCATGCCGCACTTCCCAACCTGCCTCGACGGGCACTGTGGCTGCAGGAGGGCAACGCGACATATGTCGAGCCGATCGCGCGGGCCATAGTAGGACAGCTGCCGGCGATCGAAGTCTGGCGTGAGGCGATGATCGGCATGTCCAAGGGACTTCCACAGCCTGGCGAAGGGGGAATGGACGGAACTGGACGTTGGGGACGCCTCTATTGGGGTGGAGCGACGTTCTGGTTGCTTGCGGAGATTGCGATCTACAAGCAATCCGGCGGTCGTCATTCGCTTCGCGATGCCTTGCGCAGAATCAGTCGCGACAGCGGCGGCAACACGAAAATATGGTCGCCGGAACAACTCATGCATGTGGGAGACGAAGCTTCCGGAAGCAGAGCGCTCAGCTCGCTCTACACCCAATGGGCGCAAATGGCTGTGAAAGTCGATCTCGAAGCAACCTTCCGTGAGTTGGGGATTATCGCTCAGCCCGACGGGTCGGTCCAGTTCGAGAAAGATGCTCCTCTTGCCAAGCTGCGAGATCTGATCACCGGCCGCTGAATTAGTGCCCGGGGGGGACGCGGCGCTGGACAAGCATCGTGTTCAAAGGATGTCAGCAGTTGGCTGCGTACGATTTTCTTTCCCGGCACGTCCGCGTGGCCCCGCCCCGCGCTACCGGAGCGGTTGGCGCGCGAGGGCTGCGAGAGACTCGATTTGCTGCGCCGTGAACTCCGTTTCCAATTCCTTCCGCACGATCGCGTCGAGGACGTCATCACGGTAGCGCTGAAGGCAAACCATCAGGCGCAACGCCTCAAGCTTCGGGTTGGCCAGCGGGCGGCTGATCCAGGACTGCCTCCGGCGGAAGAAACGCCGCATGCCTACCGCAATCCGTTCGCCCAGGGACAGGCTTCGGGTTGGGCAATCGAGCCTTCCGATATGAAGAGCGCATCGCTGCGCTTCATTGAGAATCAGGGCCTCATCGATGCCAAGCGATGATGGGACAATGATTTCTTGACGCATGAGGATTCCTCCGGATTGGTCGCCACGCCGCTGCATCACCTGGGGCGAGGAGAAGGCGGCGTGGCGTTCCGGAACCGCGGGGGCTAACAGGGTGGCGGCCCGGATATCTACTATCCGGCGAGCAGGCCCGTATGGTTACATAGGCATTCTCGCGACGCATGAAAATAACGCGCCTGTTGTTGCCCCCTAAAGGCCTGACAGGGCCTCGCAGGTTTTCGCGATGAACTCGCGGGGTGATCGATAGCGCAAAGCGCGGTGCGGATGCACGTCGTTATAATGGGCGAACCAGCTGGGCAGCTGTTCGATAACCGTCCTTGCATCGGGCCTTGGGTTCACGCGGACGTAGTCGCGCTTCAACGTGCGGACGAACGCCTCCGCCATGCCGTTGGATTGCGGGCTGCTGACCGGCGTGGTGCGTGGGATCAGCCCGATGTCGCGGGCGAACGCGCGGGTATCGCGTGCGGTGTAGCAGCTGCCGTTATCGGTGAGCCACTCGATCGGCTCGGGCACGCGGTTCACCTGTCCGTAGCGGTGCTCGACGGTGGCGACCATCAGGTCCCGGACATCCTCCGCAGTAATGCCGCCCGTCGTTGCGACATGCCCCATTGCCTCCCGATCGCAGCAGTCGAGCGCGAAGGCGACGCGCACCTTCTCGCCATTGTCGCAAGCGATCTCCAGTCCGTCGGAACACCAGCGTGTGTTGCGCTGATCGACGGCGACGCGGCCGTCATGGCGACGTTCCTCGCGACGTTCGCCGTCCCGCTGGAGCAGCAGGCCGTGCACCTTCATAACGCGGTATACACGCTTGGGATTGGGGCTGGCGGACCCGCTTGCCTCGGCCTGGCGGCGCAGCAGGGCGTGGACGCGACGATAGCCGTAGGTGGGAAGATCGGCGACGAGCGCGCGGATATCGGCGACCAGATCGGCATCCGGCAACGGCGGCCGCCCCCGTGGTCGTGGCGGTGGTCGATTGCGCATCGCGGACAGATGCGGGCGAGCCATGCCGAGCGCCTCTGCAACCGCGCTCACAGACCATCCCCGGGCAACGAGGTCGAGCGCAACAACAGTTTTTTTGGGCCTGCGGCCCGGGACACGGCCTCGCGGAGCAGCTCGTTCTCCATGGCCTTCTTGCCGAGCAGCCGATGCGACTCGCGAACCTGCGCCTCGAGCGCGCGGTACTCGGAGGCTGGCACCACTTCTTCGCCAGCGCCTGCCGCCGTCAGCGCGCCCTGTGTCATCAAGCGCCGCCAGGTGAAGATCTGATTGCCGCCGATGCCGTGCCGGCGAGCAACGAGCGACACGCTCATACCCGGCAGATACGTCTCCTCGACGATCCGGACTTTCTCCTCCGGTGTCCATCGCCTCCGGCGCTGAACACCGGAGAGAATCTCGCCATCATTGTAACGCCTGGTCGTACCGTCAGTAATATGCCTCACTCTTATCCAAGAGCGGGGCCCTGTCAGGTCATTTAGGGGGCCACATCATGAAAATAACGCGCCTGGACATTGGGGTTAGGTTGGCCGCAAGATCGAGTGCTTCTACAATCCGCTTCGGCGATCTTCCGCACTAAGCTACTTCAGCCCTGTGCAACTCCAACGCGCCGGAGTACGCTGAGCAACGGCTTTTGACGTTAACAACGCATGCCCTACAAACGCTACGGGAACGATTGATGTCAGTTACATATAGCGACTTGAATGCCGTTTTTCTCAATTGCTCTCTGACACGATCCTCTGAAACATCGCACACGCAGCGACTCATGGATGTCTCGGAAGCGATCATGACAGCCAACGGGATTAAAACAGTAACGCTACGGGTTGTCGATTTCGACGTCGCGCCAGGGGTCTATCCCGATATGACCCAGCACGGGTGGGATCATGACGACTGGCCGGAGATCCAGCGACAGGTATTGGCCGCCGATATTCTCGTCTTGGGCACGCCGATCTGGCTCGGCGACAAATCGTCCGTGTGCACCCGGGTCATCGAACGACTCTATGGGCATTCAGGCGAGCTCAACGCCGCAGGCCAATACGCCTATTACGGCCGGGTTGGTGGGTGCATCATCACAGGAAATGAGGATGGCATCAAACATTGCGCGATGAACATCCTCTATTCGCTTCAGCATCTGGGCTATCTCGTCCCGCCGCAGGCCGACGCGGGGTGGATCGGAGAAGCTGGCCCTGGCCCGTCATATGGTGACGACGGAGCCAATGGGATTGATAACGACTTCACCCAGCGCAACACGACGTTCATGACCTGGAACCTCATGCATATGGCTCGGATGCTCAAGGACAATGGCGGCATTCCCGCCCACGGCAATCAGAGATCTGCCTGGGATGCCGGCGCACGCTTTGATCATCCCAACCCGGAATATCGCTGACAAGCGCCTAGTCGGATTCGGCCTTCGTCAGGTCGAAACGTCGGCTCGAAAATAAGGCGATATTTGCGGAATAGCGACTCTGAAAGCGATGAAGAAGAAGATCGGATTTGGGAGCCAGTAGAGCCATCCAGCCTGGCGGTTCAGCTCGCCATCGCAGGCCCGGAAGTCGAGCCATACATATAGAAACTTGTAGACACACAAGCCTGGAATCCAGTTTTGTCTGAAGCCCTGGGTTCGGAGGCAACGCCGACTGATATAGTAGTTACCCTCGAACGAAGTTATCCCTAAAAGTCCCGACGGGCCTTCAGCAATAATCTCGCCGGTGGCGATGTGCGATATACGCAAATTTGGCATGAAAATTATCCTGAACATCCCCCTCCCGGCGCGCGCCGTTCGTGGCCCGCCTTATCCCTGGTCGGGCTACCAACGTAACAGGCGCGGCCCGGCTAGCGCGCCGCCCAAGCCCGCAATGAGCATGCCCAACGTGTACCAGCTGATCAGAAAGGTCGCCGCCGTTTCCGGGCAATAAAGTGCGTAGACCACACCTGCGGTGGCCCCCGAACATAAGCCAGCCAGAAAGCCGGCAAGCCGCAGTCGTGTAGGTGCAAGGCGACGAAAGGCCCACAGCAACCCCACAAAAACGGGCATACTCATCAATGTGATGCTCAACAGGCATGTCTGCCATGTGGTGCCGAACACCAAAGCGATCTTGGCCGCAGCCGGCGCGCCCGACAGTTCCATCGACGACGCTGCGGCTATCATTAAAGGTGGAACCAGAAGCCACGCATATCGCCAGCCCTTCCGCTGCCCCGGACGACCGGCACCAAGCAGCAACACCGCCGCCAGCACCGCCATTGCAACGGTGTAGACGAGCTTCACTTCAAATGTCGAAATGCCGGTCGCCTCGACCGCCCCCAAGGGCGGCCCGAAACGGGCATAAATCGCAAGCAACGACACGACGCCGCCCGCAATGAGGCCGCCTGAAATCCGCCAGGCCGGAGTGCCAGGTGTCACGGGCTTGAGATCCGAACTCAGCTTGGCGATCAGTTCATCGGTCCTCATCGTCCGCTACTCCTGATGCTGGCCATCAGGCGCTTTAAACCGCGATGCACACCGATCTTGATCGCGGATTCTGACTGGCCACTCGCATGCGCGGCCTCGGGGACCGAAAGGCCTTTGAGCCGCGTCAAACGGATCGCTTCCTGATGCTTGACGGGCAAGGTCGCAAGGAGCCGCTCAATATCCACAGCCGCCAGAACGGCGGCACTCTCGTCAGCCACCGCCAGATCATAGACGTCATCAAGCGGCACCGTCGCGCGAATACGGTTGCGGCGGAAGTGGTCCACCATCTTATAACGTGCGATCCCATGCAGCCACGCCGTAAAGGGCAGGCTTGGATTATAGCTCTCACGCCGTTGATGGATCACGATAAGCGTGTCCTGCACTAAATCCTCCACGTCCGCAGCGCGATCCGAAAGGCGCCGGGTAAAATACTGCCGCAACCGTTCGGCACATAAGGACAGCAGCATCGTCTGCGCCTTTTGATGCCCAGACATGCCAGCGATCATGAGAGATCTCAGGTGTGATTCCAGCCTGTCCACGGTCTGATCTGTCTCCTTATTCGCAGCGTTCGTTCCATTGGTTACACGAGCGGACCACCCAGCGCGTCGAAAAAATCTTTCGGTTGAGGCGTAACCGATCGTCGCGCCGCCGCGAATGGTGACTGTGTCGGTTCGACATCGCCCACTTCAACCAGGAGATAGACATGAAGCCAATCAACATGACCGTTGCGGCCCTCGCCCTGACCGCCCTCACGTCAGGTGCAGCCCTCGCCGCGCAGAACAAGCCCGCCGCCAAGCCGGCGATGGAAAAATGCTATGGTGTCGCTCTTGCTGGCAAGAATGATTGCAAGGCAGGCGCCGGTACCACCTGCGCTGGCACCTCGAAGGTCAATTACCAGGGCAACGCCTGGAAGCTGGTCAAGGCGGGCACCTGCGTTTCGATCAAGACGCCCAAAGGCCACGGCTCGCTGACCGAGAAGGCGTGAATCAACCATGACACCGACCGCCGGCATAAGCTTCAAGGCCGATTATCTTGAGGATGCGCTGAACGCGCCGGCGGCCGACCTGTGGTTTGAAGTCCATGCCGAAAACTACATGGTTGCGGGGGGTCTTCGGGTCGCGATGCTCTCCGCTCTTCGCGAGGCTCGGCCGCTATCGCTCCACGGCGTCGGCCTTTCCATCGCGGGCGCCGCAGATCCCGATCCCGGGCATCTGCGGCGTTTGCGCTCTTTGATCGATCGGTTCGAGCCATTTCTGGTCTCCGAGCATCTCGCCTGGTCCCGCCACGGTGCGACATGTTTTCCAGATTTGTTACCGTTCCCGCGCTCGCACGATGCTCTGCACCGGATCGTCCGGAATATCGACATTGTCCAGACGGCGCTCGGGCGTCAGATCCTGATCGAAAACCCGTCACTCTATCTCGAGCTTGATGGCCATGATTGGGACGAGGCAGCATTTCTTAGTGAGCTCACAGCCCGTACTGGCTGCGGCCTCCTCATCGATGTCAACAATGTCCACATCTCTGCCAATAACCTGGCGTACGATCCCCATGCCTACCTCGATGCGCTTCCGGTCGCTGCCATCGCGGAAATCCATCTTGCCGGGCACAGCGCGGATCCCGCGCTTGGCAGATCGCTCCTGATCGACAGCCATGACGCCCCGGTCGCCGAGCCAGTGTGGTCGCTCCTTGAGTACATCATCGAGCGGATTGGCTCCAGGCCCGTCCTGATCGAGCGCGACGACAATCTCCCGCCCTTTGCTGAGTTAATGGCGGAGCGCGGTCGTGCCCAAGCTATCCTGGCCCACGCGGGGGAGACAATCAGTGGATGATCTGGCAGCATTCCAGGCCACATTCGTCGAGGCACTCTCAGACGATGCCAGGAACGGGGTTCTCGCGACTCAACCAGGCTTTGCCGTCTACCTCAACACATCGACCAAAGCATGCCTCGACGCTTTGCGTGACAACTATCCCACGGTCTGGCGGCTTCTCGGCGAAGATGACTTCGCGACGCTGGCAACCGCTTATCTACGCTTCAATCCGCCAAGCAGTCCGGTTCTCGCCACCTATGGCGAAGACCTTCCATCGTTTCTTGCACGACCGGATATTCTGGAGGAGCTGCCTTATCTGCCAGACGTCGCCCAACTCGACCGTCTTGGCATTGAAGCGCATTTCGCCACCGATGTCGTGCCTGTCGATCCGGCCATGATAGCAGCCCTCGATCAGGATGCCCTCATGCGCATGCCGATCGCCCTACATCCAGCCACGCGATATCAGTGGTTCGAAACGCCCGCTTTCACGATCTGGCAGGCCCACCGCGACAATGCAGATCTCATGGAACTGGAAGTCGATTGGGAAGGCGAAGGCGTGTTGCTGACGCGATCAGACGTCGGCGTGACGACCGACAAGATCGACCGCTCAATGCTGGCTTTGCTCGAAGCCTTAGCGCGCAACGCGACGGTCGGCGCGGCAGCGATCGCTGCGCTGTCGGAATACCCTGAGGCGGACCTCACAACCAATTTCGCACACTTGCTCGAACGCAACGCGCTGACCGTCCACCACCAGATCGAAAGGGTTCCCCATGACTGAAGCGCCGCAGGAGACCGCCACAGGATGGCGTGTCCCATTCGCAATGTTGGGCCAGCTCGCAAGCAAGATGCTGCCGATATCGATCCTGCTTCTGGTGCAACGCCTGGGCGTTGCGGCGATCTTTTTCCTGTCTGGCCGGACAAAGGTCGATGGGTTTTTTAACATGAAGCCCGAGACCATTTACTTATTCCAGACCGACTACGCCCTCCCGCTCGTCCCTGCCGAGCCGGCGGCCTATATGGCGGCAGGCGCAGAACATCTCTTTCCAATCCTGTTGGTTCTGGGTCTCTTCTCGCGACTTTCGGCCGCAGGCTTGCTGGGAATGACGTTAGTTATCGAAATCTTCGTCTATCCCGACGCCTGGGCGACCCATCTCAGCTGGGCCGGCCTGCTCCTTCCCATTCTGGCATTTGGCGGTGGGCGTTTCTCGCTCGACCGCGTCCTACGGATTGCCTGAGTATCGTTCCCTCAAATCGCACCATCTGGAGACCATTATGTCCACCGAAACCTTCAAAATCGATCTTCCGCTTCGTACCGTCGATGATTCTGACGAGGCTGTCGCCGCCTTGCTGCAAGGCCATAAAAAGGCGATGGGCATGGTCCCCAACATGTACGCAGCGATGGTCAATTTCCCGGCCTTGCTCGAGACCTATTCGTTTGGATACGAGCGTTTTCGGAAGGAATCCGGGCTCACGCTGGCAGAGCAAGAGGT
>CAYOTF010000079.1:0-11621 GCA_964406805.1 uncultured Zetaproteobacteria bacterium
CTTCGCAAAAGTCCGTTGCGAACAAAGGGTCGGCGCGATCATCACAGCGATTCATAAATAATCCGGGATAAGCCTTTGTTTCAGGGCTGATGATGAAAGCTTGCTTGATAGGCCAGCAAGACTGGATCGCTATTTTTTACTTTCCTTGCTTGCCGGCACAGCGCCGCCGGAGAGCAATAACTTCATTCCCTCTTCAACACTGATATCGACATGTTGAAGTTCGGATTTTTTAACAAATAGCAACCAGCCAGTGGTCGGCAATGGTGTGGATGGAACAAAAACAGACACACTCTCAGTCTCCCCATCGGCGGCAGGCATGGGGCTATCGCCGGTCACAAAGCCCATCACCATGCAGTCTTTATGCGGAAAAGGAACCATCACGACTTCCTTGAAAGCCTTGGAGCTATCGCCAAGTATTGATTCTAAAAATTGTCGTGTGGCGTTGTACACATTGCGTACCAACGGAATTCGATCCATCAGTCGATCAACCAAGCGCATAATATGGCGGCCAATAAAATGCGTGGCTATGGCACCGACGATGATGATAAACAACAATGCCAGCACGATGCCCATGCCCGGTATCGTGATGCCAAACAGCACTTCCGGGCGAAACTCAGCAGGCAACAACGCCACAGTCTTATCGGATATTTCAATCAGCCAGTTGATTAGCGCTACGACCACCAGGATTGGAACAAGTGTCACAACGCCGGCAAACAGATATTTTCTTAGTGCAATCATGGGATATTCCGACTGATCAGAGATTCAGTTTTGAATGTGCCCGGATGCAATAATTGTCGGATTGAAACCATGCGCGAGGCATCTTCAGCGCTGAGATAGTTCTCCAGAAAAGCCACCGTTTTGGCTCTGGGGTGAGCGATAACAATACATCGGCGATGCTTGGCAGCACAGTTGCGCGCCTGTTGCCAAGCTTTCTGCATGGCCACCAAGGTCATTTCATGATCGAGAAAAATACGTCGGCTGGCCCAGGCGATGCCCGCCTGTCTGGCCTGATGGGCAGCAACGCTGTGGGGGCTGGTTTTTGAGTCGAGAAAAAACAAGTTGTTTTCCCGGCATAACTGCATCACCCACTGCATGGTGGCGTCGATTTGGGTCAGCTTGGAACCCATGTGATTGTTGGTGCCTTCAACGTAGGGTACCTTTTTTAAATCACGCAAAAAGGTTTGCCGCACATCCTCTCGGCTCATGTTGGCACGTAAAAAACCATTGCCCATTTGCAACGATGGGTCTTCCGGCTGCATGGGCAAGTGCAGCATGACGACTTGGCCGGCCTGCTTGCTGAGTGTGGCGGCCTGACGTGCAAAGGGTGAATTCGGCAGCACTGAAATTGCAACGGGAACAGACAAGTTCAGGATACGCTTTACGGCCATTAAATCATAACCGACATCATCAATCACAAGCGCAATGCCGTGCCCTTGTTGTTGCATTGGGGTGGGGCGTGGTGGATGCGTTTTTTTTGCAATCGCAGTTGAGGCACTCTGATGCTTTAGCGTTGCAGCGAGCGGAGGCTGCTTATGCTGCTGCGGGATGTTTGCCGGCTGCTGTTGTCGTTGATACTCCAGCTCTGCGCTTGCTTTGCTTTGCTCCTGCTTGAGCTGATGATCCCTAGACTCATCATGCTGCGGTGCGATGACAATTAGAATCACCAGCAGCCCTAAAAGCACGCCGAGCAGGGCGCTTAACCAAAATGGCATTTTTACTTTTTTAGCCATGTCGGGCTAAGTGAAGTTTACGATAAAAGCTAAGACGGCCTTTGCTTTAGCCTTCAAGTGCATGCAGGCCTTTCAGCAGATCAAGGGCTCGCTGCAATTGAGTGTCCAGCTTTAAGCGCTCTTGCATTTTGGCGCTGGCATGGTTGCTGTCTGGTTTTTTTGAGGCGTTTTTCTTGGCTTTTTTGTGCTTGTTGCCGTTGGATAAATGACCCTTTAAATCGCGTTCGGATACCGATAAACCAGCATTTCTGGCTTTCTCCGATTTAATGATCAATTGCTCCACTTCAATATCGGGATCAATGCCGGTGGCCTGAATCGAGCGTCCGCTAGGTGTGTAATACAAGGCTGTGGTTACTTTAATGGCCGTTCCATCACCGAGAGGTACAACCGATTGAACCGAGCCTTTACCAAAGCTTTTGATGCCGACGAGTACCGCGCGGTGATGATCCTGCAGTGCACCCGCGACAATTTCAGAGGCGGAAGCCGAACCGTTGTTGATCAATACAATCAACGGCAAACCGTTCAATGCATCGCCATGATGGGCATCAAAGGAGAGGTTTTTACCGGCGCGTGATTTGGTCGAAACAATATTCCCTTTATTGAGAAACAGATCCGAGACTTCGATGGCCTGATTGAGTAAGCCACCCGGATTGTTACGTAAATCCAGTACCGCGCCGGTCAAGTGATTGTCGGCTCGTTTACGTAAGGCTTTGATCTGTTTTTTCAGCAGGCTGCCTGTGCGTTCCTGAAATTGGGTGATGCGTAGATAGGCATAACCCGGCGCTAACAAATCGCTTTTGACCGATTTTACCTTGATGATGGCACGCACAATTTTTATTTCCAGCGGCGCATCGGCACCTTTGCGGAAAATGGTCAGCACAATACTGGTACCCGGCTTGCCGCGCATGATTTTAACTGCTTCCGGCAAGCTCATGTCGCGTGCCAGCGCTTCGTTGATTTTAATGATCAAGTCGCCAGCTTTTACACCGGCTTTGTCGGCAGGGGTATCTTCAATCGGAGAGACAATGCGGATGCCGCCTTCAGCAGCAGATATTTCAATGCCGAGGCCACCAAACTCACCTTTGGTATCCACTGTCATTTGTTTGTACATTTCTTTGTCCATGTAGGTCGAGTGCGGATCGAGGCTCGATAACATGCCGCTTAAAGCCCCATCAATAAGCTTTTCATCCTTCACATCTTCAACATAGGCGCGACGCACCATTTCCATTACCCGTGAAAATTTCTGCAGCTGTTCATAATCGGTGGCCGCATCAGCCTGCAGAAACCCGGACACCGGATTCCATACCATGGCAGCAATCGCCAGTATTAGCGCTGCAACGCCTCCTAATAATAGACTACGCAACTTCAAAGACATTTTTTTCATCGTAATCGCTACTCCGTCGTACTCATTGATAATGCTGCAAGCTGCCAGTGGATTAACGGCGACACCAGCGTTTCGGGTTCACCGCTTTGCCACGATCTCTGACTTCAAAATATAGTGTCACCTGTTCCACCCAGCCTGTGCTGCCGGCATCAGCGATAATTTCACCTTCATCCACCCAGTCACCAAGCTGTTTATACAACGCATTGTTGTGGGCATATACGCCGAGCAGACCCTCGCCATAATCAACGATGGTCATCAGGCCGTAACCACCGAACCAGTCGGCATAGCGTATTTGCCCGGCTGCCATGGCTTGCACAGCTTTATTGCCAGCCTTAGGCCTTAAACGAACGCCTTGCAAGCGAGGCATGGCAGCCTTGGGGCGCGAATGAAAGCTGGCTGTGATACGGCCACGAATCGGCCATTTTAAACGTCCTTTACGTTTGCGTACACTTTTCCGTTCCGCCTGTTGCTTGTCGATGACCAGTAGATCTTGCGACATATTATCCAGCAAGCGCATCAGCGCACGCTCTTCGCGCGCTAATCGTAGGTCTTTTTTCGTTTTAGCTTTAACGTTGCGGCGCACCCGCTTAATGACCTTGCGTTTGGCTTGGACTTGCATCTTGAGTTGCTCGGCGGCCTTGCGTTTGGCCTGCTGCTGTTTTGTCAGTTCACGGCGCTGGATTTTTAAATCGGCAGTAACGTGAGCCATTTCAGCTACCGATGCGTTGTAAACGCGCCGGTCATCTTCTTCGGAGCGCATGATATCGGCCAATAAAAAGCGCCGATGTGGAATATCACTGACTGGCACGCCGGTTAAAATCCCCATCCATGGTGAGGCATGAGAGCTGCGTTGCCATGCCGCAGCCGCCTGATTGAGCATGGTTTGTTTTAATGCGTTTATTTTTTTCTGCAAGGCTCTGGCTTGACGCTGCAGGGCAACCATCTTTTTATCGCTTGCCAGGACCTTGGCGCGTGCTGCACGGCTGGCCTGACGCGCAGCAATCAGGCTGGCATCGAGCTGGCGCAGTTCTTTGCCGATACTGCCGAGTTGTTTTTCCAGTTTCTTTTTTACCTTGGCCAGGCGTTGGCGTTCGTGCTGGATTTTGCTGATTTTATGCTGTGTGTCTGTTGCCGCCCATGCCGGTGCTCCGTACGCTGAGATGATCCCGAACGTTGCCATGCAGGCCAGCGCCAAGAGAAGGGTTGAGCAGCGAAAACGATTCATACGCGGTGATAGGGGTGTCCCTGAATAATCGTAAAGGCTCGATACAGTTGTTCGAGCACAACGGCGCGAACCAGTTGGTGTGGCAGGGTGAGTTTGGACAGGCTCCAGGTCGCTGCTGCGGTCGTGCGCACATTCTCAGCCAATCCATCCGCGCCGCCAATAACAAAATCCTGTTGTGCATCGCCATGCAAGCGCCCCAGATGATCCGCCCAACGCGTGCTGCCATGCATGGCTCCGTGTTCATCAAAGGCAATAAAACCGGGTTTGGCCTGTTGCAGGATATGCTTACCCTCTTGCTGTTTGCGTTGGGAGACCTGTTTACCACGGCCTTCCGGCAATTCAAGCACCTGGCAGGCTGCAAAGGGGCGCAATCGCTCGATAAAGCGCGTTTCAAAATCAGCTAATTGTTTTGAACCCCGGCCAACCACCAGCAAACGTAGTTTCACGATGCTTCAGTTTTTCCCTGTGGTGCAGACCATAAGCGTTCGAGCTGAAAGCTCTCGCGCGCTTCGGGCAAAAACAAATGTACAATCACATCGCCCAAATCGACCAGCAGCCATTCGGCAGCTTCGAGGCCTTCTACTTTAGCCGGCATATCATAATGGTGAGCCACTTCACTGACGGACTTGGCCATGGCTTTTAGTTGACGATTGCTGCGTCCCGAGGCCAAAATAAAGCGGTCGGCAAAATCACAGCGTCCGCGCACATCAATCACCAATACATCTTGTGCTTTGATATTTTCAAGTGCTTCAACCAGTTGTGCGGTGAATGTTTCGTTCTTTTCAGCTTGTGTTGTCATCGTAGTATTCCTTTTTACCCTTGTTGCTTTGTCGTGTTTATGTAGTGCTTCTCAATATCCAATTGCAGCACTTTAGGCACTAAATCTGTGAAAGACAGTCCCAGTTCTGCATGCCGGCGTATTTGTGTAGCTGAAATATCAGGTAAGTCTGCTATCACCTCACAGTAATGACCTGCTTTGCGGCAAGTCGTCCAGCGATTCAATGCCACAGCCTGCCAGCTGTTGTGGGCGGGGTCGGCATGCTGGGCGTGCGTTGTTTCATGGCCTTGGCGTGCAAATACGGCCACATTGCATAAACCCTGATGAGCGGGATATTCACGCCACGAGGGTAAGCCATGCCAGGCATCGCTGCCGAGCATCAACCAGGGCACGCTATCCGGATATGCAGCCTTAAATTGGCGTAAGGTATCCACCATCGCAATGGGTCGGGCTTGGTTCACTTCCCAATCGAGCACCTTTACTCTGGACTGATCTGCAAAGAGTTGTCGTAACCAGCTTAAGCGAGTTGCACCATCGGCGTTGCCGGAGAGTACCCGGTGCACGGGCAAAGCAGGGATGACCCATACTTCGTCCAAGCCCATATCCAAGCCTGCCTGCACGAGTGCCTGATGGCCAAGATGTGGCGGATCAAAAGAGCCGCCGAATAAACCAATTGTAGTCGTTGAGTCGTTCATCTGCTGGCAAGTCTATCGATTGCCATCTGTTGGGCAATTGCTTGTCACCTAAATCCTGCAAGTGTTTGTGCGTGCAGAGTGTAAGGTATTGGTTTACATGGCGTATTGAAAAAACATGTAGTCACCTTTTTGGTGATGAGTGTTTTTTCAATAGTCCAGGTGAATCAAGAGGTTGCGCTATGTATGTGCAAACACTGGCAGGATCTAGGTGTCATGTTTTGTGGCAGGGAAATTGCATTACAGCACATGTCACAACACTGTCATATCAATGTCATACCAATAACACACAAATACATATTCTCCGCCCCAATCACTAGGGGGTGACATTGTGTTCACAGATGAGAATGGCTTGGATATGAATAAAATCATGCATCATTATGCACAAATGAATCCGCATATTTCACTGTCGGATATTGCATTTCTGATGGATGTGCCTTATCAGCCGGAGCCGGACAGTTATGCGACGCTCGAAGCGACGGAAAGCATTAACTGATTCATTCCCACGATCAATCCAACAGCTTTTAAAAAGCATGTGCATTCCTGAGAGAAGTAGTTAGAACCCAAGAACCGATATTGAATTTAGAGAAGCTATGTTGCCTTGCAGGCTCCTCATTCTCATATAAAACCATATAACAATTATGGTTTCAGTTTCATTTCAGCTTGTGCAAGCAGTCTTGCCGCATGCCGAATAAGAATGAGCTGTTAGAGCAATACGACTACCATGTATGGGATCCCATCTTGCGTAGCTTTCATTGGCTGCTGGTCGCAGCCTTTTTTGTGTCGTGGTGGTCGGAAGGCCGCGACCTCCGCATCCATATTATTTCCGGCACATTGATAGCCGGACTCCTGCTGTTTCGACTCATCTGGGGATTTGTCGGCCAGCGGCATGCACGCTTTGCTTCCTTTTATCCCACTACCGCTGCCATCTTGCAACACAGTCGCGAATTGCTGCATTTTAAATCGGGTGAATATATCGCCCATACTCCAATCGGTAGTCTGATGATTTTTATCCTGCTTGCGGTGCTGATCATCTTATCGGGCACGGGTATGGCATTGATCGGCTTGCAAATAGGGCTGGGGGTTTTCGCAAGCTGGTCGTCGGCCTCCTTTGAAAGCGAAATACTGATTCAAACTATCCATCTCTGGTGTTTTAACGTGCTGCAACTACTGATCGCCATTCACTTGGCTGGCGTAGTGATCGAAAGCCTGCTGCAGCGACGTAACCTGGTGATGGCGATGATTCACGGTAAAAAAACAATCAAGGAGCAACATTCATGACACATATCAATCCTCTCCCGCTACTGATCGCATTAATCCTCTTGTCGAATACTGCGCTGGCATCCGAAGATGTGATTCAACAGCAATTATCCGAGTATCAGAGCCATGGTGCGAAGGCTTTTGATGCGCAGCGCGGTGCAGTGCTCTGGCGGCAATCCCATCAACAAATCAAGCTGGGAAAAGCTGTTAACTGTGCTTCTTGTCACAGCACCCGCTTGCAGGACGCAGGCCAGCACATGCGCACAGGTAAACGCATTGAGCCGATGGCTCCAAGCGCCAATGCAGATCGTTTTAATGACCCCAAGACAATTGAAAAATGGTTCAAACGCAACTGCAAATGGACGTGGGGGCGTGAATGTACGGCACAGGAAAAAGGCGACATCCTAACTTTTTTGAAAGCGCAATAAGGAGAGAATTATGCAGCATAATTTAAAAACAGGCTCAAAACACAACGCACAGCAGAAAAAATGGTTGGGGGCATTGCTACTAACCGGCTGCCTCGGTCTGGCCATGGCAACGTTGGCCTGGTCGGATGAAGATGAGCATGCAGAACATGAGCGTGGTGAAAGGGGTGGCTTCTGGCATGAGAGTGCCGATGTGCCGATGGCATCCAACACGACCTATCAAAGCGAGTGTGCAGCCTGTCATTTCGCTTATCAGCCGAGTTTTTTGCCCGAGCGTTCATGGTTAAAAATCATGACCACACTGGATGATCATTTCGGAGAAAATGCCGAACTTGATAGCGAAACACAGACGCTTATCACACGCTATTTGCAAGATAATGCTGCCGACCAATCATCGAGCCGTTTCAGTCGCAGTGTATTGCGCTCCATTCGACATGTGGATACCCCGTTGCGAATCAGCGAAACACCATTTTTCACCCACAAACATCGCGAGATCCCCTCACGCATGGTGACAGGCAACCCCAAGGTGCGCTCCTTTTCCAACTGCTTAAGTTGTCATAGCATGGCCGAAAAGGGGCGTTTTGATGAAGATGAGGTACGCATTCCCGGCTTTGGTCGTTGGGAGGATTAATCGATTCGCATGCTGAAACGAGGCTTGTTTTATTCGTGTGCATGTACGCTGACGCTGCTGTTCAGCAGCAGCCTGATCCCCGCGTATGCAGATGATGTGGATCGGGTGCGTCAGTTGCGTAGCAGTGATCAGATTTTACCCTTGTCAAAAATCCTCGCTGCAGTCGAGTCGCGCTATCCGGGCACGTTGCTGAACGTTGAATTGGAAGATGAGCACAATCGTATTATCTATGAAATTGAAGTGCTCGGTTCCGATCATGTGATTCGACAGATCAACGTCGATGCCCGTAACGGAACAATCATAGATGCGGAGCATAACTGATGCGCTTACTGATTATTGAAGATGAAATAGCACTTTGCCAGGAACTCAAAGCTGAGCTGGTGCGTCGTGGTTTTGCCGTGGATAGCTGTCATAATGGTATCGATGGCGCATTCATGGGTGAGAGTGAGCCCTACGATATTATCATCCTCGATTTGGGATTGCCGGATAAACCTGGACTCGAAGTGCTGGCGCAATGGCGCAAAAACGCTATCACAACACCTGTCCTCATCTTGACTGCGCGCGGCGCATGGCATGAAAAAGTTGAAGGTTTCCGTACCGGAGCCGATGACTATCTCACCAAGCCATTTCATATCGAAGAGCTGGTCGTGCGTTTGCAAGCCTTGATTCGACGTGCATCCGGGCACAGTGGCGAAGCGCTGCGTATTGGCTGCTTGCGGCTGAATGAAGATCAACAGATGGCACAATGGCATGAGCATGAGCGTGACCACTGGCGTGATATTGAATTGACTGGCGTGGAGTTTCGCTTGTTGCGCTATTTGATGCTCAATGCCGGCAAAGTTATGTCGGCCACGCATTTGGTTGAGCATGTGTATGATTTTAACGATGAAAAAGAAAGCAATGTCATTGAAGTCTATGTTAGTCGCTTGCGTAAAAAACTATGCCGCGATGCGATCCGCACGCGTCGTGGCCAAGGCTATTATCTCGATAGTAGCGCTTTTTCAGAGCCTGATACATGATGTCGCTCAAGCAGCGGCTCACCACTAGCCTTGCTGCGAGTCTGATTCTTTTTTTTATTGCGCAATCATTCATGCTAAGTAATGAAGTGGTGGCGTTAAGTGAAAACAATATCCTGTCACGCTTGCAGCACGATCAGGATCAAATTCTTTCTGCCCTCGAATGGACTCCACCGGAGCCTGCAACACTCAATTCCACGAAGATCCCGGTTATTTATCAACGGCCTTTTTCAGGCCATTATTTTGAAATCAATATTGCCGGCCAGCAACTGCACTCACGCTCCTTATGGGATGAACATCTGCCACCAACAAAAGCCGCCGTAGCCAAAGATATGCAGGGGCCAAAACAACAACGTCTGCTGATCATTTCCCGTAGCGTTGAATTGCATCAGCAGACGGTACAGATCCGGGTTGCAGAAGATATTTCATTGATTGAATCCTCCACCGCTGCATTTCAACGCCACTTTTTACTTTTTGCGGCGGCGGCAGTGCTGGCCTTGCTGGTGTTGCAGGGCTGGTTGATCAACATCAGCTTGAAGCCTCTGCAGCGGGTGCGTAAGCAGTTAAGTCAGCTCGATAGTGGAGAGCTGGAACACGTCACCACGCCCACACCGGAAGAAATCACACCCTTGGTGACGGAAGTGAATCGCCTGATTGGCTTGATGCGCAAGCGGCTGACGCGTTCGCGGCATGCACTCGGCGATCTGGCGCATAACCTTAAAACGCCATTGGCTGTGGCGCGTCAAATTGCCGAGCGTCAGGCTGAAGGAGAAGATCGGGAGCAATTGAATGCGCAACTGCAATTGATCAATGAACGTATTGAAACAGAGCTGGTGCGCGCACGCACCGCAGGACCCATGCCGGGTGGTCTGTGGAAAAGTGCCGTCAATGATGTGCAAGATATTAGCCAGATGTTGGAACGGGCATTTCCGCATCTCCTGATTGAGTTGCAGCTAAGCAACATGGAGCGAATTGCAGCTGATCGCGAGGACATGCTCGAAATATTGGGTAATTTGATGGAAAACGCCTGCAAATGGGGGCGCAGTCGTGTGCGCTGTTCGATGAACAAGCAGAATGATGGTCAGCTAAGAATCAGCATCGAAGATGATGGGCCGGGACTGACGGCTGATCAGTTTCAAAAACTAGTGCAGCGCGGTATTCGCGCCGATGGAAGCCAGCCCGGCCATGGTTTGGGCTTGGCGATCGTCAATGAGATGGTGCAAGCTTATGAGGGGCATATTGATATTTCCCGCTCGGCATCACTGCATGGCTTGCAGGTGACAGTCAGCATCCCCTGAAGCCCATTTGTATGTGTAGGAGTGGGTGAGATGACAACAATAACTAAAAAAAACATTACTATTGATGATGTTCGCCTTAAGCCTATCCGCCACTGATTACAATACGGCGTTGCAGGAACAGTTCATTGGAGTCTATTGTTGAGCAGAAGGACACTGACCTTACTGAATTAAAGAACAAGGCATCTGCTGTTGCTAATGAGATTGCAGCCCTTAAAGCCAATCTGAATGAATCGCATGAGTTAAATAACAAACTAACTGCTTTGATTGAGCGATCGCTTGGAGCCAGTGAAGATAAGCCCGAACGTAAACAGCGTACCAAGATAACCGACGCAGTGATTAGTGAAGCGTTGAAGATGATTGATGCTGGGAAAACGGCTGGCGATATTGCGGGGGAAGTCGGAATCAGTATTGCTTCAGTGAATAAGATTAAAAAAGAGCATAAAGAGTCGTAGGCAAGTCAAACATCATGGTCTTGCAATATGAATGATATGTTTCGCTGATTGGATACAATGCAATGGCTTTAAAAGCTCTCAGTTACGCTTGGAAATGGGCTTATCATGCGTTTATATGATTTCAATCGAGTCTGACCCCATTGATTCATGGGTGGATTCAAGGGCTTCTTTTGATCCGCAATGTTTGCAAGCAGCAACTTTAGCTTTATGAGACTTAGTGATTTTGCTGCACAAGGTTTCTCAACATTGGGCCGATATAACGGCGGAACTCTTTATTTGCGCCTATAAATGATGCCATAATTATTCCTCTCTTACAATTGAGGTTATACGAGGCTTATCTGCATCACATTTGCGATTATCTCTACCTGCAAAGGCAATATTAACTGCATTTTCTTCACTTAACGCTATTTCAAAGTCTTTACCTACATTAATGAAATTAAAAATATGATTACAATGAGGGTATGCAATCAACCAAAGTCGGAAGCTATTATCAAGAGCTTTTGCAGGGTAAAAGTCTGCTGTCCATGTGCCTGTTTTAAATGGTCCAAATTCTTGAAGTACATTCAAGGCTTTCTCCTCCATATCGAGAGTTTTCTCATTGAAAGAAACAATGGTTCCATGGGAGAAGATAACCCAGTTTTCACAGCCTATAGATGCACTTATTTTTTTAGCTATCATATATCACCCGATGCGCCTAACGATCTCGAATTTTTGGTTAGCTATAATTATC
>CAYOTF010000080.1:0-11539 GCA_964406805.1 uncultured Zetaproteobacteria bacterium
AGTTCCTGAGTCTGCTGTAATCAGCTACGCTTGGCAGATGAGTAACAATCAATCGCTACGCGCTAAAAAATCTCTCGGCCAACATTTTCTCCACGATCAGTTTGCCATCAACCGTATTGCCAACGCGGTGCCAGCGGGTGCAACCGCGATTGAAATCGGCCCTGGCCCGGGTGCAATCACTGAAGCGTTATTAAAACGTGTGGATCGACTCACTGTCATCGAAATGGATGATCAGTTTGCCGCTCATTGGCAGGATGTGGCGCAGGATAATGATAAGTTATCGGTCATTCACGGCGATATTATGCAGGAGTTGGAACAGGCTGTTGCCGATGTTCAGCCTGAGTGGATTGCGGGCAATTTGCCCTACAACCTCAGTGGTCCGTTAACCGCCAAGCTGGCGGCTTTATCGTTATCCGGTGGCATGGTGCTGATGTACCAGCGTGAAGTAGCTGAACGTATTGCGGCTGACCCGGGCAGCAAAACCTACGGTGGTCTGTCGGTCTTGGTGCGCCATCATTATGATGTAAAACGCTTGCTGACTCTTGCTCCGGGTGCTTTTTCACCACCACCAAAAGTTCATTCGTCGGTGATTCTGTTAACGCCGCATGGGCGTGTACCCAGCTGTGACTTTGTCCTGCTGCAAAAAACAGTACGGCAAGGCTTTGCCCATCGCCGCAAAACGATCCTCAATAATTTCAAAAAAGAATTAAGCCGCGATCAATTTGAAGCAGCAGGCATTGATCCCGGCAAGCGCCCCGAACAATTGGATTATGCGCAATGGGTTAGCCTCTCTCTAGCTTTGTCCAAGAGTTGATGCTGTGGTTTATGCCGA
The DNA here is from genome assembly GCA_964406805.1 of uncultured Zetaproteobacteria bacterium. Taxonomy (GTDB): domain Bacteria; phylum Pseudomonadota; class Zetaproteobacteria; order Mariprofundales; family Mariprofundaceae; genus Mariprofundus. The sequence continues at coordinate 833 of CAYOTF010000080.1, forward strand.
ATCGGCACCCAGCATGATTTTGTAACAGGGGCTATAGCTATCCGCAGCAATCTTCATGCGATTTTGCGCCACAAATGATGTTAACAGCGCATCGACTTGATTCATGATGCTCGTTTCACCATGGATTTCAAAATCACCGAATTCTTCAATCGCCCGAATGCCTTCATCTTTCACATTGCCTGCTACAAGCGCTGAAAACACGCGCCGAAGATTTGCAGCCAGCATGTAGGGCGGCTGATTTTTATGCAGTTGCAGGCTGCGTACATTTTCATGGGTCGGCGCAAAGGGCTGCTGAAATTCGCTATCAATCACCAAATTCCAATTAAAATAATACGCATCACCAATCTCCTTGCGGTAATGACGCACCAGAGCGATGCCCTCTTTCATGCGATGCGCGACCAAGGCCGGATCATCAATGATAATCTGATATTTTTGCTGTGCTTCGATGCCCAGTGTCTCGGCAATAAACAGATTCACCTGCTCAAAATAAGCCCGTGAGGATTCAGGTCCCGTCATAATAAACGGGAAGGGAATATCCTTGTTGTCCGGATGCAACAAAATACCCAGCAGGTACAAGATTTCTTCCGCCGTACCGACCCCTCCAGCAAAAACCACAATACCGTGGCCAGCGCGCACAAAGGCTTCGAGGCGTTTTTCAATATCTGGTAAAATAACCAGATTATTTACAATCGGATTGGGTGATTCAGCTGCAATAATGCCCGGCTCGGTAATACCTAAATACAGACCATCCTGGATACGTTGCTTAGCATGGCCAATGGTTGCTCCTTTCATCGGTCCTTTCATCGCTCCCGGCCCACAGCCGGTACAGATGTCCATATCACGCAGACCGATTTGATAACCGACTTCCTTGCTGTAATCGTATTCATGCCGTGCGATGGAGTGACCACCCCAGCAGACCACCAAACGCGGCTTTTTGGTCAAGCGCAATACATTGGCATTGCGTAAGACATGGAACACCGCATTGGTAATGCCATCGGGTGTTTGCATATCCATGTCGGGATTTTGCATGATCGTATCGTGAGCAAATACAATATCTCTCAAAACAGCGAATAAATGTTCATGAATGCCCTGAATGATCTGACCATCGACAAAGGCCGATGCCGGCGCATTCATCAGCTCCAGCTTGATGCCGCGTTTAACCTGTCGCACATGAATTTCAAAGTCTTGGTGACGTTTTAATAAGACATGGCCATCATCAATATCGGCATCACAATTGAGCACAGCCAGCGCACAGCTGCGAAAAATATCGCGCATGGCGACGGAACTGGTATCGAGGATTTTTTCCACTTCGGCTTTTGAAAGCAGGCCCAGGTGTTCATCCGGGGTAAGCACTGTATTCACAATAGTATCATTCATCGCTGCATATCTTCCTTTTTATTATATGGAATTCATAATGGTGGCATCTCCCAATCGAAGAATAACACTCTTTTTTACCGCGAAGTACGCAAAGGGGTGCAAAGAAAACCATGCTTAGATTTTGTCTTTCCTCTGCGTAACTCTGCGTAACTCTGCGTACTTTGCGGTAAAAGCTTTTGACTCTGTAATTCAGAAAGCTAAAGCTAATCGGATTTGACCGGGCTTAACATGGAACTACGTCCGACCATAATATCCATGGCTTTCAACAAACGCTTAAAAACAGAATCCTGGCAATAGGGTATGCCATGTTTTTTGCATACCGCGAGCACACGCGGTTGCACATATTGATATTGGTTTAAGGGAATATCTGGCCACAAATGATGTTCAATTTGATAATTTAACCAGCCATAAAAAAAATCATTACGATCCGAGCCTGTTGGATAATTCACCGAACCCAAGATTTGGCGCAAATAAAACTCTCCTTTGCCTCTGCAGCGCTCGTTAAACATCATCACATCATCACCTGCATGGTTGGGTACGATGACCAGAAACGAATGCATATTGGTAAAAATTTCGGCCATGATAGATGTCAGTAACACACTGATTGCGGCAGCCGTGCCCAAGGGTAAAAACAAGGCGGGTAACAAGGCAAAACGAAACGCTATATAAGGCAATATGCTTTGCATCCATAATGCACGCCCTTGCGGCGCAAACAGGCTCCAGCTATCGCCACGCACTATTTTCGGGATACTTCCACCCTGCTGCCTGGCGTTACTTAAACGTAATTCTTTATGCGTGCGTGGTGTGTAATACGATATTTTCCAAATAGCCGTAAATACAATGACAATAAAAAAGCGTAAAAACATGGGGAATCTGGATTGGCGCAACCATTCCATATTATGCTGCAAATGATCCGGATCGCGTTTTTCACCGAGATTATAATGGTGCAATACATCGTGTTCCTGATGCCAGCCGGCCGGTGTAATCCAATCCGGCCAATCAATAAAACGTCGCCAGCCTTGGGCGAAATGTTTGCTGGTATAACGCGCCGGCACATTATCGATCTTGTCATAACCTTTATGCACCACCGGATGGGTCATTTGCGTCCAGCGTGTAAAACTGCCCTGACTCATCAACAAGGCGGAAACAGGATTGGGAAACAGCCATGCCGTGGCATAACCGAGTAAGGAGCAAAGCTGCCCCCAACGCTCCATTTTCTTTAAATGTTTAAAATCATCCTCACCAATGCGCGCCAACACATCGTCATGAATGGCATCCAGATCCTTGGCCAATTGTTTGCGATCTACCGTTTGGTAGCAGTCTAAACTCATATCAGCCGCTTTATTGCGGCCAAACCAATACCGGCTTTCTGGCCGCTTGTGTTTCATCGAGCCTGCGCCGAAACGGTTTGATCGGTGCTTCATGCAAGACATCGGTATCACCGGCTTCGCATTGCTTAGCGATTTCAAGCATGGCATCGCAGAAGCTGTCGAGCGTTTCGCGTGATTCGGTTTCTGTCGGCTCAATCAACATCGCACCATGCACGATGAGCGGGAAATAAACTGTCATCGGATGAAAACCCAAATCAATCAAGCGCTTGGCAATATCGAGTGTTTTGATGCCGTGTTTGTTCTGGATTTCATCGGTCAGCAGACATTCATGTTTGCATACCCCTTCAAACGGCACGTGGTAAGCATCTTTCAAACGGTGCAAAATATAATTGGCATTGAGCACGGCATCTTCAGCAATCTTGTGCAAATTCTGACGGCCAAATGCAGAGATGTAGGCATTGGCGCGCATGAATACACCCGATTGACCGATGCTGCTCAAGATCGATCCAATGGAAGTAGTTGAATCTGTTTCCAGACTATAAACCCCGTCATACTTTACGATGCGCGGCACAGGCAAATACGCTTTCAGGGTATCGTTCACGGCCACAGGCCCTGCTCCCGGACCACCACCGCCGTGCGGCGTGGCGAAGGTTTTGTGTACATTGATATGCAGGCAATCGAGCCCCATGTCGCCCGGTCGTGCTACGCCGACCAGCGCATTCAAATTGGCTCCATCGCCATAGACTAAGCCTCCGGCATCGTGAACCATCTGGCATATTTGTTTGATGTCGCTTTCAAACGCACCGGCGGTATTCGGGTTGGTCATCATCAGGGCGGCCGTTTGATCATTCAGATGCGCTTTTAATTCATCCAGATCAATGCGGCCATCCGCACCGGATTTTAATTCCACGGTATGCATGCCACACAAAGCAGCAGAAGCCGGATTGGTACCGTGGGCAGAATCAGGCACCAGTACAGTGCGTCGCTGAGTCTCACCACGTGCATCGAGGCAGGCGCGAATCATCATCAGGCCAGCCAGTTCACCATGTGCGCCAGCTGCCGGTTGCAGGGTAACGTGCGGCAAGCCGGAAATCTCACCGAGCCATTGCTGCACTTCATAAAGCAATTCAAACGCACCTTGTACCGTATCTTCCGGCTGATCCGGATGAATATGCGCCAGCCCCGGCAAACGAGCCACGTGTTCGTTTACACGCGGATTGTATTTCATGGTGCAGGAGCCGAGCGGATAAAAGCCGGTTTCGATGCCATGGTTCCACTGCGACAAACGCACAAAATGGCGCACTGTCTCGGGTTCGGACAAGCCCGGAATATTGGCCGAATGCTGGCGTGCAAAGGCGTTCAATGCATCGGGAATCGCGCCATCCACTCCGGGTAAATGGATTGACTCCGCCGCTTCATGGGCACGCTCGAATAACAATGGCTCTTCATGTTGAATGCCGCGCGTGGCGGAATAGTTGGATGTGTTTTTATCCATTGCTTGCCTCCAACACAGCCAGATAATCGTTGATATCAGACTCTTCAATCATTTCTGTGGTGCTGACCAGCAAATGCCGTGCTTCAGCCTGAGGATCAATTTTTTCCAGTGGGATGCCGGCAAAGATATGTTCTACCTGCGCAGCCTTAAGAAAACGATCACGAGCGGCTTGATTGGCAAAGCTCAAGACATTCTCATTGTAATGCGCGCCACCTGTTGCGCTCACATGAGCCGGCAACTGTGATACCAACAACTGCAAGGCGGCAGCTGAATGCCGTGCCACCGTAGCCAGCCCTGCATCACCCATGAGGGTCATATAAGTGGCTGCCGCAGTGCACATCAGGCCTTGATTGGTGCAGATGTTGGAGGTCGCTTTTTCGCGACGAATATGTTGTTCACGGGTGGATAAGGTTAATACAAAACCACGTTTGCCATCGGCATCAGTAGTTAGCCCGCACACACGCCCGGGCATTTGACGCAGGTATTTCTGTTTGCAGGTAAATAGCCCCAAATGCGGGCCACCAAAGGCCATAGGGATACCGAGCGACTGGCCGGAACCGACCGCAATATCCGCGCCCATTGCGCCGGGTGATTCAATCAGGGCAAAGGCAGACACATCAGAAAAGGCCACCACCATCAAACATTTATTGGCATCACATGCCGCACGCAAGACAGTCAGATCATAGACTGAGCCGTAAAAATCCGGATATTGCACAATCACACAGGCGGTCTGCGTATCAATGGCTGCAATGACTTTATCCAGATCAGTGCCGAAGCCGCCCATTCCGACGTCCACACACTCGCCATCGAGGCGTGATAAATAATTGGCCGTAACACTGCGATAACGTGGATTGACAGAGCCTGCGATCACCACTCGTTTTTTGCGACTCACGCGCCGCGCCATCAAGGCTGCTTCAGCCGTTGCGGTTGCCGCTTCATACATAGATGCATTGGATACATCCATGCCGGTCAAACGCGCAATCATGGTTTGGAATTCAAACAGCGCTTGCAGTGTACCCTGGGCAATTTCCGGCTGGTAGGGCGTATATGCAGTGAGAAACTCGCCACGTGAAATCACATAATCCACTACCGCCGGCACAAAATGATGATAAGTGCCGCCACCGAGAAAATAACGTGTGTTGCTGGCATTGCGATTCTTCTCCGCCGCTTGGGTGAATTTGCGTACAATGCCCGCTTCGGATAACGCATCGGCAATATTCAACTGGCCGCGTTCAAGATGAAAGGCATCAGGGATATCGGCAAATAGATCGGCAATGCCTGATGCACCGATGCTTTCCAGCATGGCGGATCGATCGCTATCGGTATGTGGAAGAAACCGCATGTTATGACCTTCTTTCTACCGCTGAGTAGGTAGTGCACGGGAAAATATTTTTCCCGTGCACAGTTACCGCCTCGGCAGTGAGATATTTTATTTGTAGCTGTTCAGATTGCCGCTGATTTGTTCGAGGACACCAACAGTAGGCGCTCTTGAGGCGAGTCGAAAAAACGCAGCTTACACGTACGTGTAAATGAGTATTTTTTACGCCGTCATCGGGCAAATCAGTTATAGGAATAGCGCAATCTCCCGATATATAAGTATATCGGAGGCATTATGCAGAAAAAAGCTTACTCGTACATTCGTTTTTCCACCTGATACAGCAAGGCCATATCGATGTGGGCTCTGTGTTGATCTTGGAATCACTGGGCTGGCTTGCCTGTGAAGAATGACCAAATCACTACCTGATTACATATTTGAACCGTCCCAACACAGGATAATGATCCGATAGGTCAATGAGCTTCATTGTTTTACTGCACCAGCGTGAATCCAGATACACATAATAGGGCTGCAGTGTTGCTTTTATACCTACTTTAAATGTAACTATTCAGCATCCTTCATAAAAGCGGGGTTCTTTTCGTCAAACAGCATTTTCAGAGCCTGACTTGATGAAACACCCTGCTTGCGACAAGTGGGTTTGCCAGCTATGCTGGGCAAACAAAAAAGGGTGCTTATAGCACCCTTTTTCGTTATTCTTCTATTTGAAGCGAATTAAGCTGCTTCGTCTTCGATGCTCACAGTATCGTTCGGATCCACGTCATCAATGATGTCGTTTAACTCTTCCACGACTTCCGTATCAGGAACCGCTTCAATCACTTCGTCCTCTTCAGCAGCACCGGGTTTCGGTGCCTGACGTGCTGCCAGACCTGTACCGGCTGGCAACAGACGACCGAGAATCACATTCTCTTTCAGACCCGTCAGCCAATCGACTTTACCTGCCAAAGCAGCTTCCGTGATCACACGCGTTGTTTCCTGGAATGAAGCTGCAGAAATGAACGATTCGGTATTCAAAGAAGACTTCGTGATACCCAACAGTATAGGCTCGAAAGTAGCTGGAGCTTTACCTGCGGCAACCAATTTACGATTGGCCTGCAATACGTGTTTACGCACAGGCTGCTCTTTGGCCACATATTGTGACTGCCCTGGATCAATAATTTCCACTTTACGCATCATCTGACGGGCAATCACTTCGATATGTTTATCGTTGATCTTCACGCCCTGCAAACGATACACCTCTTGGATTTCATCGGTCAGGTAGTTGGACAATGCCTCAACACCGAGCACTTTCAGAATATCCTGAGGTGCAGGTGAACCTTCCATCAAACGTTCACCACGACGTACACGGTCGCCTTCCTGAACCAGAATCTGCGAACCCTTAGGAATCTGATATTCAAGCTGATCAGAGCCATCGGATGGATCAACATACACACGGCGTTTACCACGAATATCTTTACCGAATGAAATCACACCGTCCGCACCGGCAATAAAGGCCAGGTTTTTCGGCTTACGTGCTTCAAACAACTCGACAACACGTGGCAGGCCACCAGTAATATCCTTGGTCTTGCCGGCTTCGCGAGGAATACGCGCCAACACATCACCAGCTTTCAGGTCCGTTTCGTTTTCAACATTCAAAATCGCGCCCGGCGACAAAAAATAACGTGCCGGTGTATTGGTACGCGCCAAGACAATCGGATCACCTTCTGGATCTTTCGGATCAACCAGATGAATCTGCGGACGCAACGCATTTTTACGTGTATCGGACTGCTGCGTCACGATACGGCTCAATAGCCCCGTCACTTCATCGGACTGCTCGCGCATGGTGATGCCTTCTTCCAGATCAACAAAGCGAATGCGGCCATCGGTTTCTGCAATCAATGGCATGGTATATGGATCCCATTCGGCCAATTTCACGCCAGCAGCTGCTTTATCGCCATCTTTAATCAACAGATGCGCACCGTATGGAATGCGATGGCGTTCCATCTCTTTGCCCGTCATATCCGAGATAATCACTTCCGTATGACGGTTAATTACGATTTCTTCGCCATGAGAATCGGTTACAGTAATAGCAGCTTCAAGTTTGGCTTTACCACCGAACTTCGCTTCAACAGCCGCCTGTTCAGCCGAACGCGATGCTGTACCCCCCACGTGGAAAGTACGCATAGTCAGCTGAGTTCCCGGCTCACCAATCGATTGCGCTGCAATCACACCCACAGCCTCACCAATACCTACCGGTGTGCCATGACCTAGGTCACGACCGTAACAGTTGGCACATACGCCTTCTTCAGCTTCACAGGTCAGCACCGAACGAATACGTACCGACTCCACTTCAGCTTCATCAATTTTATCAGCCAGCTCTTCATTGACCATCGCACCAGCTGGCGCAATTTCAACACCGGAAATCGGATCACAGGCAGATTCTAACAGCACACGACCAAGCACACGTTCATACAATGGCTCAATCACTTCACCACCTTCAACGAGTGCTGTCAGTGTAACACCACCATTGGTACCACAATCCTGAATACGCACCACAGCATCCTGCGCTACATCCACCAGACGACGGGTCAAATAACCGGAGTTAGCTGTTTTCAATGCCGTATCGGCCAGCCCCTTACGCGCACCATGGGTAGAGATAAAGTATTGCAGTATGGTCAGGCCTTCACGGAAGTTTGCCGTAATCGGTGTTTCAATGATCGAGCCATCCGGCTTGGCCATCAGACCACGCATACCGGCCAGCTGACGAATCTGCTGAGCGGAACCACGCGCTCCGGAATCGGCCATCATATACACCGGGTTAAAGGTCTTCACATCTTCCGATTGTGTACCATCGGCACTGGTGAGTGTTTCATTGGATAAGTTATCCATCATCGCACGTGCAACTTTTTCAGTTGTGTGCGTCCATAAATCGACAACTTTGTTGTAGCGCTCACCGGCAGTGATCAGACCATCAGCATACTGCTTCTGAACCTTGGCCACTTCGGCTTCTGATTCAGCTACTGTCGTTGCTTTGCTCTCCGGTACAACCACATCACCGAGTGCAAACGAAGCACCGGATTTGGTTGCATAAGTATAACCGAGCACTTTCAAACGGTCAGCAAGCAATACCGTCGCCTTGTTTCCAGCCTGGCGATAACAATCTTCAATCAAGCTGGCCACGTCTTTCTTGGTCAATACACGGTTAATGCTGGAGAAAGGCAGCTCATCTGGCAGAATCGTAGACAGAATAGCACGACCCACCGTGGTATTTTCACGTTTTCCACGAATACGACACACAATGCGAGCATGCAATTTCACTGCCCCAGCATCCATCGCACGTTCCACTTCATCCGGCGATGCGAACACCATGTTCTCACCCGTCTCGAACGGACGCTCACGGGTCAAATAATAGATGCCCAACACCATATCCTGAGTTGGTACAATCACCGGTTTACCGGTTGCAGGAGAGAGCACATTGTTCGATGCCATCATCAGCGCACGGCATTCAGTCTGAGCTTCAATGGAGAGCGGCACGTGAACAGCCATTTGGTCACCATCAAAATCGGCATTGAATGCTGTACATACCAACGGATGCAACTGGATCGCTTTACCTTCAATCAAGATCGGTTCAAAGGCCTGGATGCCCAAACGGTGCAAGGTTGGCGCACGGTTGAGCATGACTGGATGCTGATGAATCACTTCAGCCAGAATATCCCAGACTTCCGGAATACCTTGCGCAACTAACTTCTTCGATGCTTTAATAGTGTTCGACAAACCACGCAATTCGAGTTTGTTGTAAATGAACGGCTTGAACAGTTCCAACGCCATTTTCTTCGGCAAACCGCACTGATGCAATTTAAGATCAGGACCAACCACGATCACCGAACGGCCAGAGTAATCCACCCGTTTACCGAGCAGATTCTGACGGAAACGACCCTGTTTACCCTTGATCACATCAGACAGTGATTTCAACGGACGACGGTTGTTACCGGTGATTGGCTTGCTGCGACGATCATTATCAAACAACGCATCCACAGATTCCTGCAACATACGCTTTTCGTTACGGGTAATGATTTCAGGCGCGTTCAATTCCAATAAACGTTTCAGACGATTGTTACGATTGATCACACGACGATACAAATCATTCAAATCAGAGGTGGCAAAACGGCCACCATCGAGTGGAACCAATGGGCGAATTTCCGGTGGCAATACAGGAATCACATTCAATACCATCCATTCCGGACGGTTACCCGAACCCAGCATCGCTTCGACAGTCGATAAACGTTTGGTCAATTTGGTCAGCTTGGTGACTGCTTTGGTGGCCAGAATCTGGGCACGCAAGGACTGACGCTCTTCATCGAGATTGATGTCTTTGAGCATTTCCTGCAGCGCTGCAGCACCCATGCCGGCCCGGAATTCTTCACCGTACTCTTCAAAGGCTTCGATATATTCTTCTTCGGTCAACAGCTGGAACTGCTCCAAACTGGTGAGCCCAGGATCGAGCACAATATAGGACTCGAAATACAGGATGCGTTCCAGCTCTTTGAGGGTTTTATCCAGCAACAAGCCGATACGCGACGGCAGACTCTTCAAAAACCAGATATGCGCCACAGGAGCGGCCAGCTCAATATGACCCATGCGCTCACGACGCACTTTCGATTGAATCACTTCAACCGAACATTTTTCACACACCACACCGCGATGTTTTAAGCGTTTGTATTTACCACACAGACACTCGTAATCCTTGATTGGGCCAAAAATCTTGGCACAAAACAGGCCATCACGTTCAGGTTTGAAGGTACGGTAGTTGATCGTTTCAGGCTTTTTGACCTCGCCGTACGACCATGAACGAATTTTTTCAGGGCTGGCAAGGCCGACACGCAGGCCATCGAAATCCTGGATTTTGGATGGCTTCTGGAACATTCTGAGAAGTTCTTGCATGACTTATTCTCCTTCTGCTTCGGTGGGTTTCTTGACCATCGACAGATCAATACCCAACGCGTTCAATTCTTTGGTCATCACGTTGAATGATTCAGGGATACCTGCATCAAACGACATATCACCACGTACAATAGATTCGTACATCTTGGTACGACCCTGCACATCATCCGACTTCACAGTCAGCATTTCCTGCAAGGTATAAGCCGCGCCATAGGCTTCGTGTGCCCAAACTTCCATTTCACCATAACGCT
>CAYOTF010000081.1:0-11532 GCA_964406805.1 uncultured Zetaproteobacteria bacterium
GACGGAATGGTTAATTATTTCATTAAAAATCAATAACTTATGATCATTGTCAATAAATAAATTGACAGTCTTGCAGCTCTTTTCCGCAAGGCTAATCGGGTCAACTTATTTATTGACGCATGGATTCGCTGTCATTCCATGCTTCAATCGGTGCAACACATAGCGAGAATTGTTTTGGATGACTGGTTTTTGCGACTGCTTTCTAGCACATTGTGCAGCGCTAGCCTAGGATTCGTCGATGAATACGATTATGAATACCTATGCACGTTTCCCACTTACTCTGGTACGCGGTGAAGGCTGCCGCGTGTGGGATGATCAGGGCAAACAATATCTGGATTTTATCGCAGGCATTGCAGTCAATACGTTGGGCTACGCACATCCGGCCATGAATAAAGCCTTGGCAGCACAAGCTGCTGAGATGTTGCATTGCTCGAATTTGTTTCATATTCCGAAACAGCAACAGCTGGCCGATCAACTGACCCACTTGTCGGGCTTGGCTGCGGTGTTCTTTTGCAACTCCGGTGCGGAAGCCAATGAAGCAGCCATTAAGTTAGCACGTAAATATTTTCATGATCGGGATTCAAACCGGCGTACGGTAATTTCGGCAACACAATCCTTTCACGGGCGCTTGTTGTCCACTTTAACGGCAACCGGTCAGGATAAAGTGAAAGTGGGTTTTGATCCGCTGCCGCCAGGCTTTGCGCATGTGCCATTGAATGATATAGACGCACTCAAACAGGCGATCAATAAACAGACTGCGGCAGTATTGCTCGAGCCCTTGCAGGGTGAAGGCGGAGTGAATATTACAACAGCCAGCTATTTGCAAGCTGTGCGGAAACTCTGTGATGAGCATGGTCTGTTGTTGATGCTCGATGAAGTGCAAACCGGCGTGGGGCGTTGCGGCACAATGTTTGCTTTTGAGCAAGCGGGTATTCAGCCGGACATTTTAACCTTGGCGAAAGGCCTGGGGGGAGGCGTACCGATTGGTGCAATGTTGGCCAGTGATCGTGTGGCAGCTTCATTTGGTCCGGGTACGCACGGCTCCACCTTTGGTGGAAATCCACTCTCCTGCGCAGCAGCTTTAACAGTGCTGGCTGAGATTGAATCCGGACAATTGCTTGCGAATGTGCAGCAGCGTGGCGAGCAGTTACGCCAGGGCTTGCACGCGCTCGCATCGGACTTTAAGGTGATTAAAGAAGTCCGTGGACAGGGCTTGTTGAACGGAATCGAACTGCGCATTGAAGCTGCAGGCTTGATGGTCTCAGCACGCGAGAAGGGTTTATTGATACTCATGGCAGGCTCGAATGTGTTACGCTTCCTGCCAGCATTGAATGTGTCAGAAAAAGAAGTGGATGAAGCGCTGGCCATCGTTGGTGCTGTATTAGGGGAACTTTGAATCATGGGAATGAGACATTTCTTAACATTACTGGATGTAAGTGAAGAAGAAGCGCGCCATATTTTGGATCGTGCGGTCATTATTAAACGCAAATTGAAAGCCGGTGAATCACATCAGCCGCTCAAAGGTAAAACGCTCGGTATGATTTTTGATAAAGCCAGCACGCGTACCCGCGTATCATTTGAAGTGGGTATGTATCAACTTGGTGGTCATGCCTTGTTTTTGCATTCGGATACCACACAGCTGGGGCGTGGTGAGCCGCTTGCCGATTCGGCGCGGGTATTATCGCGCATGTGTGATGGTATTATGATTCGTACGTTTGGCCATCATATTGTGCAAAAGTTTGCGCAGCATTCAAGCGTGCCGGTGATCAATGGTTTAACGGATTTGACCCATCCCTGTCAGATTTTAGCCGATGTGCTCACCTATGAAGAGCATCGCGGCTCGATTGAAGGGAAGACCGTGGCATGGATTGGTGATGGCAATAATATGGCACATTCGTGGATCAATGGCGCAGTTTCGTTTGGTTACAAATTAAAGATTGCCTGCCCCAAAGGTTATCGCCCGGATGAAAAACTATTGGCTGCAGCGCGTGAACTGGGTGCGGATATTAGCAAGTCGGATGATCCGCTCGTGGCGGCGCATAAAGCGGATTTGGTGAGTACGGATGTCTGGGCTTCGATGGGGCAAGAGACTGAGCAGAGTGCGCGTGAAGAAGCTTTTGCAGGTTTTTGTGTGACCGAACGGGTGATGGCACACGCCAACTCTGATGCATTGTTTATGCATTGTTTGCCGGCTCACCGGGGTGAAGAAGTCTCCGGCGCTGTCATTGATGGGCCGCAATCGGTGGTCTGGGATCAGGCAGAGAACCGTTTGCATGCCCAAAAAGCCTTGTTGGAGTTTCTTTTAAGCGATTAAATCGCTGTTATTTCGGTGTGACTTCAAGCGTTAATGCGTTTGCACTGGCTTTGAATCGCTTCATCTTCGCATACACCAGATTGGGGTATTTCATGCGCCCCAATGAGCCATTGTAAGCTCCGAGGGCGCGATCAAGTGTTTTAAAACGATCAATATAATGCCTGAGAATAGCGCAGCCATAACGAGTGTTGGTTTCGATTTGAAGCAGATTGTCGGAAGCCTTGCCCAGCTCTTTTTTCCAGAATGGCATGACTTGCATTAAACCCACCGCACCAACATTGCTGACTGCAAAATGATCGAAACGTGATTCAACCGCAATGAGTCCGAGCACCAGTTCAGGCGATAACTTAAAGCGTTTGCTGTTGATATATACCCAGTGCGCAATGGTTTCTGCTTCAGCGGCATTCGGCACCCAGGGTTTAATGGTTTGCACAATATCTTTGACCCATACCGTGCGCTCAAAATCGGTTTCGTTTAACGATGACTCTGGAGCCAGCATTTTACGCAGTTCGTCTTTTTCTTCCGGCTTGATGTCCAGCAACCCGACATCGAGCAGACCAATTTGTTTTTCAACCAGTTGTTTGACGGGGCTCTGTGCAAAATGCTGTTTGTCTTCGGTATTGCTTTTCAGCCAAACCGGAATGGTGATCAGAAAGCCAGCCACAAATACACCGGCTAAAATAGCCTTGGGTGAGATACCACCCAGCTTGCGGCGTAACTCTTCCGAATTCAGTTTGAACGTCCGCTGCTGAGTTGGTCAATCACGGTGGCGACGATATCGGTCAGTGCGATGTCATTGCGTTCAGCTTTGCGCCAGCCCATTTCAACCAGACCTGCTTTCAAACCGCGATCACCAATCACGATTTGCATCGGTACACCAATCAATTCGGCATCTTTAAATTTCACACCGGGGCGTTCGTTGCGTTCATCCCACAACACTTCAATTTCTGCATCGAGCAGGGCATTGTAAATGGATTCCGATGCCTGTCGTACGTCTTCTGATTTGCCCATGCTGATCAAACTGACGCTAAACGGAGCCAGGCTCACAGGCCAGGCGATGCCCGACTCATCATTGCATTGCTCAACCACTGCTGCCATCAAACGCGACACGCCAATGCCATAACAACCCATGGTTGCGACCGCGCGTTTACCCTGCTGATTCTGAAATAATACTTCCATCGGCTCGGTGTAACGCGTTCCGAGCGCAAAGACTTGTCCGACTTCAATGCCGCGCGACAATTCCATGCTCTCGTCGCAACGCTGGCAAGCATCGCCTGCTTGTGTTTGGCGTAAATCGGCGAAGTAGACTTGTTCAAAATCACGCGTCACATCGAGGCCAGTGACGTGGCTATCCTTTTGATTTGCGCCCGCAATCAAGCCGCAGGCATCGCTTAAGCTGGAATCGAAAAACACCTTGCAACTCAGATTTTGCGGCCCGATGAAGCCGGTGATACCACCAATAGCCACAATATCATCATCGCTGGCCATCTCGACACTGTCGGCTGCGATAGCGTGAGCCAGCTTAACTTCCTGCAATTGATCATCACCGCGCACACAGGCTGCTATGATTACACCATTGTTATCACCGCCGACAGCACGATAAACCAGTGTTTTCAGCAAGCTTGAAATATCTGCATCCAAAAACTCGGCCACATCTTCAGCCGATGTTCTGTGCGGTGTTTCAACGCTCTGCAATACTGTAGATGCAGCCGTTACGGCGGACCGTTTCGAGATGGCCGTTTCCACATTAGCGGCATAATCGCAGCCGCTGCAATGGGCAATCAGATCTTCACCCGATTCCGCCAAGACATGGAACTCATGGGTCTTGCTGCCGCCAATGGAGCCGCCATCGGCTTCAACCGGCCGGAAATTCAAAGAAAAACGTTCAAAAATACGGCAATAGGTGGCAAACATCGTATCGTATTCCGCATTCAAACAGGCTTCGTCGGCATGAAAGGAATAGGCATCTTTCATGATAAATTCGCGGCCGCGCATAAGCCCGAAACGTGGCCGGATTTCATCACGAAACTTGGCCTGAATCTGATACACATTCATCGGCAGCTGTTTGTAGGAGCGCAATTCACGGCTGATCAAATCACAGATGACTTCTTCATGGGTAGGCCCCAAACACGATTCATGGCCATGGCGATCCTTAAAGCGCAACAATTCCGGACCATATTTTTCCAAACGTTGCGATTTTTCCCATAGCTCGGTCGGCTGCACCATCGGCAGCAACAACTCCTGAGCCCCGGAGCGATTCATTTCATCGCGTATGACGGCTTCAATCTTGCGCAACACACGCAAACCCAGCGGCAGATAATCGTACACACCGGAAGTCACACGGCGAATATAGCCTGCACGCAGTAATAATTTATGCGAGATCACCTCGGCATCGGCCGGATCATCACGCAAGGTAGGAATAAACAGTTTAGAATAACGCATGGCAGCAAGCATAGCGATGCTTGATCTATTCAGGTAGTCCTGCTGTTTTTGAACAGGGCATAAGTGAAGCAGGGAGAGTGTAACGATGAATAAAATATCTCTACGCGTTTTTTTTCTACTATCCATGATGCTGGCTTCGACCTCATTCGCTCAAGCGAAGCCCAAAGCATCCGAACGGATGGACTGAATCAAAATTACAATCCACCGGCTGCTTTTCTATCCACACGTCGCGTGAATTACCGTACCTGCCCTAATATTCAATGCAAAAAATTAGGCACCATGAACAACGCAACAAAGGTCAATGTGCGCACTATCCCCAGAGTCTCCCCGTTTCAATTGCCTCGACACAGCCGTTAAACACGCCGATTAAAAACAGCCCAAGAGTGCAAAATGATTCCTATATCGTCATTGCTTTTTCAGAATCGACGGGAGTTCAACACAAACCCCACTTTGCAAGTGGCTCCTAAGCAGCAATAATCCTCCGCCAGTTCGCTACGATTGCCCTAAGTCCGACAGACTCCTAGGATGCCGCGCCCCATGACTATCAGGAGTAAAGCCCATGTTTGAGCTCTATTACAACCACGCTGCCAAAGCCAAGGATGATATTCTTTCCGGCCTCACGGTTGCCTTCGCACTGGTGCCGGAAGCGGTGGCCTTTGCCTTTGTTGCTGGCTTGAATCCGTTGGTGGGTTTGTACGGCGCATTTATGATGGGGCTGGTAACGTCCTTAGTCGGAGGCCGTCCTGGTATGATTTCTGGTGCGACCGGTGCTACGGCAGTGGTCATGGTGGCGCTGGTGGCGCAGTACGGCGTTGAGTATTTGTTTATCACGATAGTATTGACCGGCATCTTTCAAATGCTGTTTGGCGCGGCCAAGTTCGGCAAATATATCCGCATGGTGCCGTATCCAGTTATGCTCGGTTTTGTGAATGGATTGGCGATTGTGATCTTTTTAGCACAAATGGATCATTTTAAAATCGAAGGCGCGGATGGTGTTATGCACTGGCTCGGTGGTACACCATTATTCACCATGCTTGGACTGGTTGGCTTGACCATGGCTATCATGTTTTTCCTGCCCAAGATCACCCGTATTATTCCAGCTGGTTTGGCCGCCATTATCACCATCAGCCTGATCGTTATTTTTGGCGGTGTGGATACCAAGTCAGTGGGTGATATTGCCGATATAAGCGGTGGTTTCCCAATGTTTCATATTCCCGAAGTACCCTTCACGCTCGAAACGCTGTACATCATTTTGCCGTATGCTGTGATTCTGGCCGGTGTTGGCCTGATTGAATCACTGCTCACCATGACCGTCGTCGATACCATGACCAATAGCCGTGGTCAGGGTAATCGCGTTTCTATCGGACAGGGGCTTGCCAACACCGTCAACGGTTTTTTTGGTGGCATGGGTGGTTGCGCCATGATCGGACAAACCATGATCAATGTTTCATCCGGCGGCCTGCGTAATCTCTCCGGTATCGCAGCTTCTCTCTTTCTACTGAGCTTCATTATGTTTGCATCCGATTTGATTGCGCTTGTCCCCATCGCCGCCCTGGTTGGTTTGATGTTTATGGTCGTCATCGGCACATTTGAATGGGGCAGCTTCAATCTGCTCAACAAAGTACCGCGTGAAGATGTGTTTGTCGGCATACTGGTTACCGTGGTCACTGTGTTCACCGATCTGGCTACGGCTGTAATCGTCGGTGTGATTGCCACAGCTTTGGTGTTTGCCTGGAAGCAGGCTCGCCACATTTATATCACCAGCGAAGATCATGCCGATGGATCACGCACCCACAAAGTACACGGCCCATTGTTTTTCGCTTCATCACACCGTTTCAGTGAATTGTTCGACCCGGAAAATGATCCGCAGGAAGTATATATCGATTGTGCAGCATCACGCATCGCCGATCACTCGGCCATTGAAGCCATTGATAATTTAGCCGAGCGCTACAAAAAAGCCGGCAAACACCTGCATTTGATTCACTTGAGTCCGGAATGCGCCAAGCTGTTAAGCACAGCAGGCGATCTGGTTGAAGTGAATTTCAAAGAAGATCCGCGTTATTACGTGGCCGATGATAAACTGGCTTAAATCAACGGTTCAAAAAACTTAGCGGGGCAGTTTCACCCTCTGCGTACTTTGTGGATGCATTCGTCAACACCCTGCTTTCTGCAAGCTATGCATACGCTTTAGCCATGTTCTGCACGATCATACGAAAATTATGCCTAAGCTCTGCCGGCTCAAGCACTTCCACCTGATCGCCAAAGCCCAATAGCCACCAGCGTAGTTCATTGGTGTCCTGCGTTATGGATTCCAGAATATACGTATCATCATCACACTTGCTCAGTGCTTGATCGTCATGCAAAGGGCGCTCCTGCAAGTGGATGGCGACCTGGTTGCTGATTTCGCTTTCAGCTTGATGCTGCCGCCAATGGCAAAATCCAGTTCTCCCGATGCGATATAGTTATCTAGATCAAAATCATCAGGAGCAACGCAGAGAATGAGGTGGACCCCTTGGGCAGGACAGCTAGTGCGGTCATTTAAGGTATACTCTTTCCACTCTTGCTCTTGTTTATGCAGCCTTCAGGGCTGCCGCTGTGCCGAAGTATAGCTCGGCGGGTGTCTTTCCATCCAGCGCCTGATGTGAGCGCTCGAAATTGTAGAAGTTGAAGTATTGCTTTAGCGATTGAACAAGCTCTGTAACTGACTCGTATTCCTTGATGTAAATCTCTTCGTACTTCACTGATCGCCATAGCCTTTCGATAAATACATTGTCCATCCAACAACCCTTTCCGTCCATGCTGATCTTGATGCCATTCTCTTTGAGTTCACCGGTAAATGCTTTGCCAGTGAACTGTACGCCCTGATCCGTATTGAAAATATCGGGTTTCCCATGTCGGCGGATAGCGCTTGTGAGGGCGCTGACGCAGAAATCATCGTCCATAGTCACCGACACCTCCCAGGACAACACAAAGCGGCTGTGCCAGTCCATAACCGCCGTCAGATACACAAAGCCGCCGCGCATCCGAATGTAGGTAATGTCGGAGCACCACACTTGATCAGGATGGTCGATATCCAACCCTCCAAGCAGGTAAGGATATTTTTTGTGCGCTGGGCAGGCCTTACTGGTATTGGGTTTGGGGGCAATCGAGGCTATACCCATTTTTCGCATCAAACGCTGCACCCGTTTACGGTTTACATTGTAACCCTGCTTGATCAGCCAATCCCGAATCTTTCGAGCACTATAAAACGGGTGGCGCATATACTCTTCGTCAATCAGACGCATCAGCGTCAGGTTTTCCGGACTCTCGCCTTGTAATTCCTACCGGTAGTAGCTGGAGCGTGGCAGCTCAATCAACTCGCACTGACGTGATATGCTCAAACTCTTATGGGCCGATGCAATGCATGATCGTTTCTCCGATACGCTCATCTCACCGGCCCCGTGACTTTTTTTAACCAGTCCACCTCAACCTGTAGTTGGCCAACTTTTTGGTATAGACGATCACGTTCACTCTCAAGGCTCTCTACCTCTTTGCTCTTGCCTCGTGCGAATGACTCCGCCATGCCTTCCAGTGCTTTCTTCTTCCACAGGGCAACCTGACTGGAATGAATCTTATGCTCCGAGACTATCTCACTTACTGTTTTCTGACCCTTGAGCGCGTCCAGTGCAACCCGTGCCTTGAATTCCTTGCTGTAACTTTGTCGTGACATGTAACTCTCCTTTGATTCGGAAAGTACATCTTAAACCACCTTAGCAAACTGTCCTATTCTTGGGGTCCACTTCAGTTCCCCTCATTGCTATACATGCTATGAACAATAGCGTTTTGATCACACAATTCAATAAACGTGTAATTAGCATATAAGTTATAGATGGAGTAAAAGCAACGATTTCATCGCCCGGATGCGGTCATTTGTACTTCGATGTTGGATTGCTTGCAATCAAACAGTTAATGTGTCGCTCGTACGGTATTAAACCATTCCGATCACCGAGGAAACAGCATTGACCACATCAACGATTACTTATACCAAAACAGATGAAGCACCAGCGCTGGCAACCTATTCTTTTCTGCCTATTGTACAGGCCTTCACCGGCGGCTCCGGCATCACTATTGCCACCAGCGACATCTCCTTGCCGAGTCGAATCATTGCTGCTTTTCCCGATTTCCTGAACGATACACAACAGCAAAATGATGATCTGGCCGATCTCGGTGCGCTGGCCAAGCAGTCTGAAGCCAACATCATCAAGCTACCCAATATTAGCGCTTCGATTCCGCAACTCGTTGCAAGCATCAACGAGCTGCAAGCCAAGGGTTATGCCCTGCCGGATTATCCTGAAAAGCCGAGCTCCGATGCGGATGTCGCGATCAAAGCCCGCTATGCAAAAGTGCTCGGCAGCGCTGTGAATCCTGTATTGCGCGAAGGCAATTCCGACCGTCGTGCGGCTGTGGCCGTAAAAAACTATGCCAAACAGAATCCGCACAGCATGGGTGTCTGGAATCCCGAATCCAAATCGCATGTGGCGAGCATGGACAGCGGTGATTTTTACGCCAATGAAAAATCCACCACCATGGCCGACGCGACAGAAGCACGCATCGAATTTGTGGATACGAACAATCGTGTCACCCTGCTCAAAGATAGTCTGCCCTTGCTGGCCGGTGAAATTATCGATGCAACATTCATGAGCCGCCGTGC
This sequence comes from uncultured Zetaproteobacteria bacterium, assembly GCA_964406805.1. Taxonomy (GTDB): domain Bacteria; phylum Pseudomonadota; class Zetaproteobacteria; order Mariprofundales; family Mariprofundaceae; genus Mariprofundus. Next base: position 9,447 of record CAYOTF010000081.1, read on the forward strand.
GCTGCGCAAGTTTCTGAAAAAACAAATTGACGATGCCAAAACACAAAACGTGTTGTTTTCCTTGCACCTGAAAGCCACCATGATGAAAGTCTCCGATCCCAAGATATTCGGCCATGCAGTCGCTGTATTTTATCGCGATGTATTTGAAAAACATGGCGCGCTACTGCGCGAGATCGGTGTGGATGTGAACAACGGGCTCGGTGATCTGTATGCCAAAATTCAGAGCCTAGCAACAGATCAGAGAGCAGAAATCGAGGCGGATATTCAGGCTGTTTATGCTACGCGCCCGGACATCGCCATGGTGGATTCCGATAAGGGCATCACCAATCTGCATGTGCCCAGCGATATTATTGTCGATGCCTCCATGCCGGCTGCTATTCGTGCATCGGGTCAGATGTGGGGCGCGGATGGCCAGCAACACGACACCAAATTTGTCATTCCCGACCACAGCTATGCCAGTCCGTACCAGGCTGCGATTGACAATTGCATTGCGCACGGTGCATTTGACCCGGCCACGATGGGCACAGTGCCCAATGTCGGTTTGATGGCACAAAAGGCGGAAGAATACGGCTCGCATGACAAGACCTTTGAAGCGCCGGAGAATGGCATTATCCGCATTGTGGATGCAGAGGGTCATATCATCCATCAGCACAGTGTTGAAGCAGGCGATATCTGGCGTGCTTGTCAGGCCAAGGATGCTCCGATTCAGGACTGGGTGAAACTGGCGGTCAGTCGGGCTCGCGCAACCGGCATGCCGACTATTTTCTGGCTGGATAAAGACCGGGCGCACGATGCCCAGTTGATTGCCAAGGTGAAACAGTATTTACCCAAACACGATACTGAAGGGCTGGATATTCGCATCATGGATGTGGCCGATGCGGCCAGCTTGAGCCTGCAGCGCATGCGCGATGGTAACGATACCATTTCGGTGACCGGCAATGTATTGCGCGATTACAATACCGATCTATTTCCCATTCTGGAGTTGGGTACGAGTGCAAAAATGCTGTCCATCGTGCCATTGATGAATGGTGGCGGCTTGTTTGAGACCGGAGCAGGCGGTTCCGCACCGAAACATGTGCAGCAGTTTAATCAAGAGGGACATTTACGCTGGGATTCACTCGGTGAGTTTCTGGCTTTGGCGGAATCGCTGGAGTTTTTGAGTGAACGCACTGGTAATACAAAAGCCAAGGTGATTGCAGCAGCACTGAGTCGCGCCAATGAGCAATTTTTGAGCAACAACAAATCACCATCGCGTAAGGTCAACGAACGTGATAATCGTGGCAGTCATTTTTACCTGAGCCTGTATTGGGCGCAAGCACTGGCCGAACAATCCGATGATAGCGAACTGCAACAAAGGTTTGCAGCTCTGGCGCAACAATTGGCGGACAATGAAGCTGCAATCAATGCAGAACTGCTGGCTGCTCAAGGTCAGGCGATGGATATCGGCGGCTATTACAGCCCCGATCATGCCAAGGCCGTTGCCGCGATGCGTCCGAGCGCTATCTTCAATGCAGCCCTTGCGAGCTTGTGTTAGGGAAATGTGATTGGGGATGTGATCGGGCGTGTGATCTACAGCTGAGCTTTTAAGCCGGGTTATTGCTCAATAATCCGGCTTACGTTTTGCGCTCCATGATCACAAAGGCATGCGGATAGTGGTTTTTTTCATCCACAATGCCCTGCTGATGTGAAAGCTCTTGCCAAGCCGCGCAATCAAACTCTGGGAACCAGGCATCGCCTTCAAAAACCGCATCGATTTTCGTAATATACAAACGATCAGCTTGATGCATCAGCAGGGCATAGATCTCTGCTCCGCCCATGACCATGATTTCATCAGATTCAGGCACCGCCGCCTTAGCCCCTGCTAAGGAATGCACCACGATGCAACCATCGACGTGCAAATCCGACTGGCGGGATAAAATAAGATTGGTACGTCCGGGCAAGGGGCGACCAATCGATTCATAGGTCTTTCGCCCCATCAGAATTGGCTTGCCCATGGTGTTGGCTTTAAACCAGCCCGTATCTGCCGGCAAACGCCACGGCAAAGCATTATCACGACCAATCAAACGATTGCGATCCATCGCCCAAA
>CAYOTF010000082.1:0-11412 GCA_964406805.1 uncultured Zetaproteobacteria bacterium
TATATCCAAAGGGTTTCATACCATGCGAAGGTAAACGATGAAAAAGTGGATATTCAGAAAATTCGAGGGATGGATGTGGCATTTTACAAGCCGTATAGCTTAGTGAGTAGGCGCACGATTTTACCGGAACATTTGAACTTTGAGAAAATCATTGCTCCAGTTCAAAGTCGAATAGCGCATATCTTTTTTATCCCAACAAAATATCGTGTTTATTATAAACACTCGCATCCATTGAATCCGTGTGATGCGGAGGCATTACCTGATCAGCAATGGGAGTATGTACAGCAAGTAGGGCTTAAACTCGGAATCAAGACGACCAATTTGACACCAGCCCTGATTGAAGCCTCCAATGCTTTATTATCCAGTAAGATACTAACGTATTGGAAAGGTGATACGCATTGGAATAAATATGGTATAGCGACAGCAGCAAAAGTTGTGTTTGGACAGTTGGAAGGGGATCAAAAAAGGCTGTTGAGGTCAGATCACATTAACGATTAAATCCATAGCCATGGGCATATTTTATTCATGGCGGATCTTACTATGTGCTTGAGATGCTCCTGCTCGTAAGCTCTGTTGTCATAGCCTCTTATTCCAATTAGCTGTGGAAGGTGAGAAAATCTTTTTTGTATTCCAGCGCAGTTCAGGCTATCGACATGCCCTCTGAAGTATGATTCAGCTGACGCATGACCGACAGATTCGTCCAGCTGATGATAAATACCGGCAAGATGCTCTCGATAAAAAGCCATTGTCCATGCCAGAACATAAGTATCACACCAGTACATTGGATAATCCCTACAATGACACAAAAACTGTTTATCTGAGGGAAAGGAGCGAATTAATTTATCGATATTCTTAAGCTGGTACCTGCCAGTGACTTTCCATATGATACTTTTATTCCCATGTTGTTGAATAATATGTGAATGATTCATCGTGTAATCAAGTAACTTGAATTCGCCAAATCCTCTGCCTTTGTCAGGCGTGTAATCCAGCCCGTGGTATGAAATGAGTTCGACATTATGTCGGATGTCAGGGTTAATAGTCTTTTCAAGAAAACCAAGGTCATAGCCGGAGTTATCGGTGAGAATAATAAAATCGATAATATGATTGCGCAGGGCATCAATATAAAAACTGAATGCTTTCAGATAATCTAGTTTCCTTTCCTCTACGTTGATACGCTTCAAGTTCCTGGCATTGTCGGGAACTTGAATGGTTGCAGATAAGATGAGTATATTCATTGTCATATTTATAGCACAGCAGGTTAAAGATAAATAGGGTTGTTTTACGGCTCATCTGGAAAGTGAGTACTGAGTCGTTTGATAAAGTAATCTTCCAACTGCTGTTCGGAGAGGTTATTTATCTCATCTCCAAAATGCTCGCCAATGTAACGAATGGCTCGCGAGTAGGCATCAATGGTCTTGGACTGTAACTGGAGCGAGCCAAGGCGGGTACCCAGTTGCTTCGGCTTAAAGCCGTTAGCCTGTCTTACGCGCTCTTCGCTTCGTTCAAAGCACATCGCGGCGTTTATCAAAATCTCGACTGCACCGGCTAGTCCCTCCATTCCATTTGACATGAATACTTCTACCGCATCACTGACGGCGTTATCCTTCACTCTTGGGGTCATCGGGTTTCCTTTCTTTAGTTTGTGGAAAAACCAAAGTCTGCCCGGTGGCTCCACCTCAGCCAGAGATGATTTCCACTTTTACAGAAGGCAAGCTGCACTAACGGTTTTAACCGCCAGAAGTGGTGCGGAAGCAGGGCAATCGCATGATGACTGTTGTAATTTCCATGTGGAAGGTGGCAGTTAAAGACTGCGCCTTATTTTGGAGCCATCGAACCCGACATAAGTTCGACAAGGCTCCTAGATAAACAACAACGGCACAGCATCGGCAGTAATCGCCAGAGCAGCCATTTCTTCCCGAAGATGTTTTTGGGTTAATGGGATTTCATTCAAGAATTGGGTTTTACCATCTCTGTGTGCCAGACGGGAGAAAATACCAATGGCTTTGATGTGGCGTTGTAAGGCGGTTAGACGCAGGCAATGATGCCAATGTCTTGCATCGCTAAAATAAGCAGCGTGTTCTGCGGACAGGGATTTAAAAAATTGTTTGCTCCAATGCAAGCGTTCATCTTCCGGATAATCCTGATAACAGTCGTAGAGTAACGATGCCAGATCGTAGGTGACAGGTCCCATGACCGCATCCTGATAATCAATCTGGCCGAGTGGCAAACCCGATTCCGGCAACATCAGGTTGCGGCTGTGATAGTCCAGGTGCACCGGCACACGCGGCAATACCTCTAGCTGCTGTAATATTGCATGCAGGCCACCATGAAAAGCCTGGCGCTCGGCATGATCAGCTGTTTTGCCGGCCACGTTGGGGAGATACCAATCGAGATACAAGTCGCATTCGCGTCGCATGCGTGCGATATCAAACACAGGTAAATCCATTCTTGGTTGGGATGCTTGCAAGAGCTGCAGTTGGCGTAGCGCATCTTCGAACAAGGGTTTCATGTTGCCACCTGCGGCACAAAAACTTGCCCATGATTCGTTGCCAAAGTCTTCCAACAATAAAAAGCCCGAACTCTGATTCTCAGCTTTTAAGGTTGAAACACGCAAGCCAGCGCGTTCAAACCAGGCTCGCACAGCCAAAAATGGACGCACATCCTCATGTTCCGGTGGTGCATCCATCAGGACATCATGCTGTTGACCATAGTGGATTCTAAAATAACAACGAAACGAGGCATCACCAGCTAGCGGCTGGATCTCCACATCATCACCGAGCAGATGCTGCAACCATTGTTGCCGGGCGATAACGCGCGGATTAATTGCCACGCAGTACAAAACCTTTGATGTGCAGCTGTTGCTCAATTTGCAACATCTTGGCTTGAGCTATTGTTTTGGATGGGAAGGGACCAGCATAAATACGAAACCATCTGCCTTTGTCTGCCAAATCAACGGAATGAATAAATGCCGGAAAACCAGCGTGTTCGAGTTGCCGTTGCATGGGCACGGCATCGGAGTGTTGGCGAAACGAAGCAATCTGAATGCGATAAGCGTTCTGATCCGTTTGACCGGCTTGAACAGCCTGGGTTTTATGAACTTTCGGGTTCATATGCTGCTTGCTGCTATGCGGTGTCGCGTGGGAAATTGCTGTGCTCGTGTTTGCGCTGCCGTGAGTCGCAGCTTTAAGTTGAGGTTTTATCCGAGCCTTGGCCGCTGCTTTTGCTGCAGGGGTGGCTGAGACAGGTACAGGCATGACCGATTGCCTGGGTAGGTCTTTATAAAAGCGCAGCTCCCCGACTTTGGTGTGCGCCTCTTGATTGGCTTTGTCTTTCCATTGGTTGACCAGTGACTCGAGGTTTTCGATACGTGCTTGCTGGAGTTTTAGTTCAGCAGTTTTGATCGCCAAACGTGCTTCTACCGCATCGACATCGGTTTTGTTGCCCGTCTGCTGAATATCACCAGCACCAAGCCAATAACCGCCGGCAAAACATGCGCCGGCAACAAATAGAATCGCTACGGCTGGTAAAATGGATGTACTTTGTGCCGGTTTATCCGCCGCTTTACGGCTTGGTGCTGCATTGTGTGCAAAATCCTGACCGGCCATTATATCTCCATCGTGATGCAGTTTGGTCGCTTCATTACATGCGCTCCGGCGCAGATACACCGAGGATGGATAAACCGTTGGCAATGACTTGCTTGACGGCGCGGATAAGCACCACGCGCGCAGCCGTTAGCGCGGCATCATCACTGACTACACGGTTTTTATGGTAAAAGCTGTGGAAGTCAGCAGCCAAACGCATGATATACGTAGCGACACGATAAGGCTCCAAACGTGTGGCTGCTTTTTTCAAGGCATCCGGATAGGCCAGTAGATTGGCAATCAGGGCTTGTTCTTCGGCTGCTGTCAGTACAGATAAATCGACATCTTCAATGCAATGCGTATCAACACCTTCGTCGCATGCTTTGCGCAAAATCGCGCCAATGCGAGCATGGGCATATTGCACATAATAAACTGGATTCTCGTTGTTTTTTTCTTTGGCGGCTGCCAAATCGAAATCCAGCTGACTTTCCACGCGCCGTGTCATAAAATTAAAACGCACCGCGTCGGAGCCGACTTCATCGACCACTTCTCGCAGGGTCACAAAGGTGCCGGCGCGTTTGGACATTTTCACCGGCTTTCCATCACGGGTTAAATTTACCATTTGCACCAGCATTACTTCGGGCTGCGGATCGGTCTGAGATTCACCTTGAATAAGCGCTTTCATAGCAGCCTGGACACGGGTGACATAACCACCATGGTCGGCACCCCAAATATCAATCATGCGATCAAAACCACGTTGATGTTTATCAAAATGGTAGGCGATATCCGCTGCAAAATAGGTTGCTGTGCCATCGTGTTTGGCCAGCGGGCGATCGACATCATCACCGAAATCTGTGGTGCGAAATAACAACTGCTCAACCGCTTTGTAATCGGACACTTCTTTACCCTTTGGTGGTGGAAGTGTGCCGGTATACACCACACCGTCTGCCTGCAGTTGATCAATCAATGCCGTGACATGGTCACCGCTATGCAGACTTTGTTCCGAAAAATAATGATCAAATTCAATGCCGATGGCAGCCAGATCAGCGCGAATCATGACCATATTGGCATCAATGGACAGCTGGCCAATCCGTTTCAAACGCGCATCTGCAGGCATGGCGCACAAAGTCTTATAATTGTGTTTGGCGAGCACTTCGCGGCCAATTTGAATGATGTAGTCACCCGGATATGCACCTGCGGGAAAAACAATATCCTCACCCTGCAATTCCTGCATGCGCAGCCACACGCTGTTGGCCAGCACACCGATTTGAGCGCCGGCATCATTGATGTAATATTCACGCTGCACATCGTGGCCGACTGCAATCAACACATTGGCCAGTGCATCACCAACGACCGCACCTCTGCCATGGCCAACATGCATGGGGCCGGTCGGATTGGCCGAGACAAATTCTAAATTGATTTTTTGAGCTGTCACATCGTTGCTGGAGTTGTTCGCATCAACCCGACCATAATGTTCAGCCTTTGTGATAATGGTTTTTAAAATATTGGCTTCACTGGCTTGTTTTAAACGGATGTTGATAAAACCTGGGCCGGCAATTTCAGCACTCTCCACCGCATCCGGCCATGCGACAGTTTGCAAGATCGAGGTAGCAATCTGTTGTGGACTACGTTTTAAAATGCGCGCCAATGGCATGGCGATATTGGCGGCATAATCACCGTGATCTTTTTGCTTGGGGCGATTCAATACAACGTTCGGTATCACAGCTTCGGGATGCTCGCTGAGTAATGTCTCTAGCGCTTGTTGTAATGCCTGTTCGAGTGCTTGTTTCACCATATTTCTCCATGCGCAGCTTACCGTTTAGGCCTGTTTGGTGCTGAAGCGGGTAAGGGTTCTGTGCTTTTCTGCGCTGCATCATAACTGCCGCCTTAACGAATGCTATCGGAGATTATGAGATTGCACGCCGAGTGATTGCTAGCATCGTTATAGATGATAAAAACAATACCAAAAAAATGCGGGTCGCAAGCGACCCGCATTCATTTCAGACGATTCGACTCATCCGATTCAACTCATTCGATTAAATTCGTCATATTAATACGAAGTGCTAAAAACCTACTGTGCTAATACGCGCAGTTCTACGCGACGGTTTGTAGCTCTGCCGGCTGCCGTTGCATTGCTGGCGATAGGCTGGGTTTCACCATAACCCTTGGATGACAAACGGCTTGCTGCAATGCCATGAGATTCCAAATATGCTTTTACACTGGCAGCACGACGGTTGGATAATCCATTGTTATGGGTATCTGAGCCGGTGCTATCGGTATGGGCGGCAACTTCAACATTAATATCACTGCGATGTTTCAATGTTTTAACCGCATGATCCAATGTTGTAACCGATGCAGGTTTCAAATTAGCTTTGTCGGTGTCGAAATACACACCTTTGAGTTTGATGATTTCAATAGCACAGCCTGGCAATGCTTTTTTATGTGCGGCTTTTGCTTTTGCTTCAGTCTGAGCAATCAATTCGGCATTTTCATCCGGATGGTAATCAGTTTCGTTTAATTCGTGTGCAGCCCAATACAGGGATGCGACAGCTTCAGCTTGCAGCTTCGGTGCACATTGTTCAGCGCCAGCAGCTTTGGCTGCAGCAATTGCGGCACGAGCAGCATCGAGTTCACTGCGGTCAATATTGATATTGTGGGCACAAGCAGTCATCGATAATGCTGCCAATCCAATAATAATACGATGCATCATTTTACACCTCCTGCTTTGGCGGCATGTTCTTCAGCCATATCCATGAACGCCTTGGCGACATCGATATCATGTTGTGATTTTTCTTCAATGGCGATATCAGATAGCTCACGAGCCAGATGGGCATGGTAGCTATTGTTGCCCTGCAATTGAGCGGTGACTGCATCGGAGCGTTGATCAACGCCGACAGAGAATCCAGCACTGTTGGCAGGTAGAGCAAATGCGAATAATGTGATTAAAAATAGAAAACCTTTCATGTATTCCTCCCTTTTTGTATGAAAGAAAGAATTATAGCAGATGAAATAGAGATTTGGGAATATTTGATTTTATTTTAGCTCATGTTTGCAATATTTCTAACTCACGCAACAAGGCTTTACGGCGTAGCAGTAGATTTAAATGACCACCACCATGCTGATGCCAGAGGTGAGCTGCGCGCAAGCCAGCCATTAATAATGCCCGCACGCGCTGGGTATGCACCGATTGACTTAAATGCTCTGTCTTTCCGCGCACGATGATGCGTGGCTTCATGGTGCTGATGGTCGAGCCGTACAAATCAGCAATGGCAGCCGTGACATTGTGATGCATCGCATCACCGAAATACTGGCGCTGATGGCTGATGCGTTGCATGCCATCAGCTAGTTTCTGGCGCATCGGAGCATTTTTCCGCAGTCTATTTTCAAGGGCAATTAGACCGACACTATAAATCATTAAATCCTTTGCATCGGCTATCTTTTCACCCTGCAATAGCTTGCTGCATATACGCAGGCCTGTATCCAAATGATGCAGGCCTCCATACAGATCAGCCACACTTTGATGACGGCCATGATTCGGACTTTCCAGGCCATCGGCAAAAATACTTTCCATCATGACGCGACAGTCTTCAGTATCGGCCGTGCCTTTGCGCGCAATACCATTAACCAGATAAATGGCTTGGGTCATGGCGGCAAGGGCTATGACTCGCTGGCTCAATGCTGAACTGTGAGAAGGCATGGCCGGCATGCTGAAGATGGAAGGGAGGATGCTCAAGTGATGAATGAAATGCGCAGCATGGCGGCGGCATGCCTGATAGCGGCTGATCCAGATGAAAAATTGAATCGAATTCGTCATCTGATGCAGAATCAGCGGCAAGGCAACGTAACGATTGATACGGACATACGCTTGCCAGATATAGATCAGCCGGGCAGGCCGAAGAAACCAGAGTTGGTGCGCGCCAATAAAATGCCCCGGCGTGGTTTTGGCACACAGGAAGGTCGTGCGATTATGATGCATGCCATTGCCCATATCGAATTTAATGCCATCAATCTGGCGCTCGATGCAATACAGCGATTTCCTAACATGCCGCACGATTATTATAGCGACTGGCTACAAGTGGCGGCAGAAGAGGCTTATCACTTTGAATTGGTGCGTGCCCATTTGCGTCATCTTGGTGGTGAATACGGAGATGATGTGGCGCATGGTGGTTTATGGGAAATGTGCGAGAAAACGAGTCAGGATGTATTGCAACGCATGGCGCTGGTGCCGAGAGTGTTGGAAGCACGCGGGCTCGATGTTACGCCGGGTATCCAGAAGAAGCTGGCGCAAGCTGGCGATCATCATGCGGTCAGTATTTTAGATATTATTTTTCGTGATGAAATCAATCACGTGGCTATTGGTAACCGCTGGTATCGTTATTGTTGCAAGCAGCGTGGTCTGGATGTGGAGTCCACGTTTGCAGCATTATTGGCAGAATTTTATCCCAAAGGATTGATGGGGCCTTATAATATGCTGGCACGCCAACAAGCAGGCTTTACTGATTCGGAATTAGCTTGGTTGGCTGAATCAAGCCGCAAATAAACTTAAAGCCTGATCGAGCCCACCGTTATTGAAGGCAAACGGTGATTGCTCTACTACAGTCGGCTTGGCATGGAATGCAATGCCAGTGCCGGCCGCCTGAATCATCGGCAAATCATTCGCGCCATCACCAATGGCCACAGTTTGTGACATCGGGATCGAATAAATATCAGCCTGTTCCAACAGACAATGGCGCTTGGTTTCCGCATCGACAATATTGCCCAGTATCGAGCCGGTCAGTTTACCCCGGTGAATCTCCAGAGTATTGGAGCGGGTGAAATCCAGCTTGAGGCGAGTTTTGAGTTTATCGGTGAAATAGGTGAATCCACCGGATACCAAACCGACTTTCCAACCATGCTGTTGAACGGTTTGAATGAGCTTTTCTGCGCCATTGGTGAGCTGAATGCGTTGGGCATAGACTTGCTCCAGCACGCTGGCATCGAGACCCGCCAGCAACTGCACGCGTTCGGTCAAGGAGGCGGAAAAGTCTAACTCGCCGCGCATGGCACGTGCTGTAATTTCTGATATTTGTTGTTTGATGCCCATAAAGTCAGCAATTTCATCAATGCATTCGCATTGAATCAAGGTGGAATCCATATCCATAAACAGCAGGCCGGGCTGAGATAATGTTGGGCGTGATGACATGTTCGCTATGATGCCAGTTCTCAAAAAATTCAAAAGGGCGGATTGTTCGGACGAATTGTTCGGGCGGATTGTGCGTTCTGCTTGCAACACATCATTTTTATTTGCAGTCTGAAAAAAGTCATCTAAGCTCAAGCAAGGTGGAGAGAGGAGTTATTATCAAACGAGATCAACATGACTGAGACATTTAGTATCGATGGCATTAAAAGCCTTCCCGAAGCACTGTTTCGCAGTGCTGAGCAGCATGCAGGCAGTCCGGCGCAATGGTATCGTGAACAGGGTGTGTACTTGCCTGTCACCTATGCGCAATTGGTGACACAGATTCGCCATACTACCTCAGGGCTTTTGCGCGATGGCTTTAAAGCCGGTGATCGCATTGGCCTGTTGATGGAAAATCGTCCGGAATGGGCGGTGATTGATTATGCCATCTTATCGATTGGTGCGGTTACGGTACCACTTTACTGCTCGTATCGAGCAAGCGATATTGCTTATGTATTGAATGATTCCGGTGCCGTGGCGGTGCTGACTTCGGGAAACAAATTACTGCGCCATGTGTTAAAAGCAACCGAGCAGTGCAAGCAGATCAAGCAGGTTTATGTTGTCGATAGCACGACAGAAGCAGAACACACGTTGATTAAAACGCTGGTGTCGCTACAAGCTGGTGAAATTGAAGAAGAAAAGCTGGAGAAGTGCCTGGCCAATATTGATAAAAACACCTTAGCCAGCATTGTTTACACATCCGGCACAACAGCCAACCCGAAAGGCGTGATGCTGACGCATGGTAATTTTATCACCAACCTCGAATCGGTGCCTGCATCGATTGATTTAACGGCAGGTGAGCATGGCGATTGCATGTTATCGTTTTTACCGCTGGCGCATGCTTTGGAGCGCACCGGCGGCCACTTCTTAACGTACTCTTTCGGCTTGTCGGTGGCGTTTGCCGAGCGGCCGGATACGGTGGCCAAAAACATGAGCGAAGCGCGACCCACGATGATGATTTCGGTGCCACGCATGCTGGAAGTGGTACGCAACCGCATTTTATCGCAGGTAAGCCAACAGTCGGGCTTTAAACAGGCATTGTTTCAAGCCTTTCTCAAGCTGGCATTAAAGAAATGGGCTCGCAATGAACCTCTTGGTCTCATTGCATCGCTGCAATTGCGCTTATTGGATAAGCTGGTGGGTGAAAAAATTCGTCTGCGCTTTGGTGGTCGATTGCGTGTGTTTGTTTGTGGCGGCGCACCGTTATCGGTGGAGGTTGCAGAGTTTTTTGAAGCATTAAAGCTGCCGGTTATCGAGGGTTACGGTTTAACGGAATCCGCCCCCTTGCTGGCGGTGAATCCAATGTCGGATCGCAGACTCGGGACGGTCGGTGTGGCAGGAAAAGGGGTGGAGTTAAAGATTGCTGACGATGGTGAGATTCTGGCACGCGGTGGCAATATTATGCCCGGTTATTGGCGCAACAAAAAAGCCACGCGGGAAACCCTGATCGACGGCTGGCTGCATACGGGTGATATTGGCAGGCTGTGTCCGGATGGCTACCTTAGTATCACTGACCGAAAAAAAGATATTATCGTCAATTCAGGTGGTGAAAACATTGCCCCGCAACGCATCGAAGGACTACTGACAGTCGATGAGGCGATAGATCAGATGGTGGTTTACGGTGATCAAAAGCCCTATCTGGTTGCCCTTGTCGTGCCCAATGAAGATGCTTGTACGGCATGGGCCAAAACACAGGGTTTACCGGAATCGGACTGGCAGCATTTGTGTGAGTCCGAGGTGTTGAAAAAATATTTACAAAACAAGATCGGAGCCTTGTTAAAGCCACTCAATCCGTTTGAGCAAGTGCGGCGCATTCATTTGCTGCAGCAGCCATTCAGTATTGAAGCAGGCACCTTAACACCAACCATGAAAGTGAAACGACGGGCTGTTTACAAGCAATATGCCGATACCATCGCAGCACTTTACGGTTAGATTTGCACACAAAAGCCCTATTTCGCGACAGTTCAACCTTGTTCTTGAGCGTACAAGGCTTCCAGGATAGGGCGAGCTCCGGCATCAAGACTTCACTGCCAGTGTGATACCGAGCGCTTCAGCATCGGAGCGTGAACCACTCATTTGACGCATAATCAAGACTGAAAATTCAGAAAAAATCAGGTAGAGTAGAGGGCAGGCAACGCCAACCCTCCCTCATCAAACCGTGCATACGGTTTTCCCGTACACGGCTTTCCGATGTTCTTCATGCCAACGCATGCGCCCTCTTCCAGGCAGCCGTCGTTGGAAGTTTATACAGACCACAACGTTCATACAGCACTCGATTCGGAAACCGTCCCTGCCCGATTCTCCGGGCTTTCACCTTATGACGCTTGCGCAAATGTGTCCGCAAACGCTCTTCCGCATACCTTTTGACATCGCCAAACACTTTCGTGCTGTTGGCATAGTCAAAGTAGCACGACCAACCACGCAACGACTGATTCAGCCGTCGAACAATGATTGGCAATGGAATTGGTGTCAGGTTCCTTGTCGTCAACTCGGTCAGCCTCGCGTTGATACGTTTTACTGACCGTTTGCTCGGTTGAATGTGCGGGTAGGCCTTGCCACTGCGTCCAAGGTGCATCCGCACCTCAAAACCAAGAAAGTCGAAACTCTCATCCC
>CAYOTF010000083.1:0-11410 GCA_964406805.1 uncultured Zetaproteobacteria bacterium
CGCAGGCCTTCAAAGGTATAGATACCAGCTTTAAGTTGAATGGTGCGTGCTTGCGTGAGTCCGACTTTGCCGATGCCTCGAACCAGAATATAGGTTTGATTATCCGATGTGACCATCACCGGTATTTTAATATTCACCGCTGCAAGCAGTCTTTTCAATGCCGCTGATTTTTGTTTTAGCGATGGGCTGTTGGCGGCGAAAATTCGTGTTTGAATAAGCAAATCCCTTGCCGCTGTTGCAACATTATCCGCTGCAAGCCGCTCCGGCTGCTGCAAATAACCATCGAGTGATGCGTGCAGACTGACCAGTCTGGTGGATAGCTGTAAACCCTCGCGAAGGCTTTTATGATCGGGATGACGTTTTACAGCTGCAGCATAAATATCACGCGCTTTGCGCCAATCATCGTGGCGGATGGCACGCTGACCACGTTTGATGGAGCTGTTCAATTTGATGCTGATTGCCAGTTTGTTGATGGCTTGCTGCAATATGCGCAGTTCGGAACGATTGGGTTGCAATGCTTTAGCGTGTTGATAATTGGTTTGTGCAGCACGCAGTTTGCGATTGCTGACGTTTTCCAAACCCTGTGCAATGAGTGGGGTGAATCGATTTTCATTGATGCGTTTGGCCAGTGTTGTTTTGCGCTGTTTTAACTGCGGGCGTTGTGGTGCCATGTCGAAGGCTTTGGCAACTGCAGCATATTCTTTTTCCAGATTGTTTTCTGTCCGGGCAATGGCTGCCTGTTTGAGCAGTGCAATGATTTTTGGCAGCACCTTGATTCGCTCAGCCAGTTGCAGGGCTTCTGAATCGTTGCTTTTGAGCTGCAATGCCTTGTCGATGTGTACTGTCGCTTTGCCATCCTGATCGGCTTTGAAAGCTTCTTTTGCTAAGTTTAATTCGACAGTAAAGTTTTTTTCGCGCTCTGCCAGCACGTGTTGCGCCACGCTTTCCAGCGCGTTTATCTCTTTGATAGCGGCAGAATAATCGCCAATGGCGAATGCGCTGGTGGCTTGCTCGTACAGGGCCTTGATTTCGGTTTCTTTTTTGCCATTCCATGCTTTAAGGTTTGCTTCACGCAGTGCAGGCGCGAGTTGTATTTCGTATTGGCGCAGTTGCAGTATAAATTGCTCACGCAGTTTGTTTGATTCTTCGGGTGAGAGTGTCGGGGTAGCTGAGACCTGTGGTATTTCCGCTGTCGCTGTTGCAGCCGTGTTTTCTGAATTGCTGAAACGTATCATCAGTAGCATGGCTGCGGCGGCAAACAGAATCGCAATGCCAAACACAGCAAACAAGCGTTTGCTGTGTTTGGCATTGGCCTGGCTGGCTTGGCGGAGTTTTTCTTCTAACATGAACGAAAAGAATCAGAGTTGGACATCGGGCGTGGCTTCCTGCTCATAAATCTTTTTTAGAAAAGTTCGCCATTGGGCAAACTGTTCTTTGGCGCTGCCGGTGAGTTTCAGGGTGGATTTTTCAAACTCGACCACCTGCGGCGCCATTTCACTATCAATGGACTGACCGAGCTCGGCCAAAGCCTCTTTATGGAACGTTGCTTCTTCGCTGGTTTGAAAGCTTTTTTGGATCAATTGTGCGCCGACCATGCCACCGACAACAGCGCCTGTGGTGCCGGCAGTGTAACCGGCATTGGAATTGGATTGCGAGCCTGCCGCAGCAGAGAGAATTGCCAGGCCAATCAAGGCCACGCCGGCTAGAGCATTGCCGACCATTTCACGGTTGGCTTTGTTTTTTGCAGCCAGTTCCGTGAAACTTTGTTTTTGCCAGATGTTATAGCTGTCATCCATGCTCTGATTGAACTGCTCGTAGTGGGGCTGCATTTGATCAGTAAACATCTGATCCCGAATGCGAATGGCTTTGACACGTTTGAGCATCAAGTCATTGTCGTCCGGATAACTTACCAGTGTTGTCACACCACGTTTGACCTGCATGTAAGGGGCGAAGGCCTGTTCGGAAAAGTTGGCACCAAAACGCAGATCTGTGAGTGCTTGCAGTTTGTCCAGATCGTTTGCGGCATGATAATCCAGTTCCTTGACGAGCCGTTCCGCAGCTTTTGTGAACACTGGATCATAGGGGTCTTTGCCTTTGTTGCGGATATTACTGTAAAATGATTTTTTCACTTCGTGTTCAAATGACTTGTCAAACCAGCGCTTGCCGCTGATATCATAGGCTTTGATATCGATAGCGACTGTTTCACCATCGGATTCCTTGATGGTGCCCATGACATAGAGATCGCCAGTGGCGGTTGCATCCGGCATGACACGTATAGCACCAAAAGCCTCGGTTTTTTCCAGAGCCAATTTTAATTTGTAGGCAAAACGCGCAGCTTCTGCCCGGCGCAGTTCTGGCCAGATACCTTCATCTGCATAATCGTCAGGATCCTTGGGTAGACCGGGATCAAAGACGGGAACAATGATGTCCAATTTTGGTTTTTGTACACCTGGTGCTTCCTTGACCTTTGATTTAAAATACGATGACGACATTGATGGACCAACGGATAAACCGCCACCAGCGCTTGCGCAGCTGGATAAAAAAAGTGCGCAAATGATGCTGATCGAAATCGATTTTTTCACCCACATGAAACGCTTCACAATGCTTGCTCCTATGGTTTCCTGACGGGTAAACCTTTGTATTTGCGGTATTCGTTCCACAGTCTTGCTTTAATCACTGGATCGTTTTCGCTCATCGCAGCCTGACGAATTTGTGCTTCGAGCACACTATCGTTATCAACGGCAGGAATGTCACCGGGAATTTTGCCGCTGCCTTTGATGCGTTCGCGTTGTTGCTGATAGCCGGCGTGTTGATTGGCCTGCTGCGCATCGTCAGCATTTGTGTCGCCGGCTTGGGATGCTGCTTTGTTATTGTCGCGTTGATTGCCTTGCTGATTGGACTGTTTTGACTGCTGTGAATTCTCACTTGCAGTGGCACGTGATGGCTCGGCAGCAGGTGTATCTGTGCCAGACATTGTACTGCTGGCACTAGATGTGCCTGAACCAGCATTGCCCGCAGAGCCTTGATTGCCTTCTGCACCATCGTTGCTTCCGCCGTCACTGCCTCCACTAGCTCCACCTGCAGCAGCGCTTGAATTGGTGTGTAACGTGTTTTGGCATCCTTCGTATTTGTTCAACGAATGCAGCAGAGCTCTGTCCATGCGTTCTATTTTTTCTTGCGAGGTGAGATTCGGATTGTTTTCATAATTGACCGATACCTGACTGCAGTCGTTGTTCAATACAAGGTTGTTCTTGTGTTGTGCTTGTGCCAGCACATTTCCAGCAGAGAACAAGGCCAGCAATAAAACGAAAACGTTGATGTTATTTTTGATGATCATGTGATTTGAACGTATCCACGCTATATGAATTTCCTGTGAACAATAAATGAGTCCTGTGAGCACGGTGCATGAAAGCAAAGTCTATACAGGCTTTTGATAAAAACTAGATAGTGATGGGAGCGTTTGCTCGGAAGGGAGACGTATCCGGTTTGTCGATTGCTGCTTGATGCGCTGCCCATAGTGCTGTCATACGGATGTCACAGCTATGTCACGGTCATGTCATTAATGTTGATTACGTTGCGTTTTTGAATTTATTTCCCTGCCAGAATATCGGTTTCTATGGAGCAAATATGAACATATTACAGCAATGGATTTCAAATCTTGCACTACGCAACAAGTTGTTGGTTTTGCTTTTTTTGCCGATGTTGATGCTGGCGGTATTGAGTGCAAATTTATTAGTTGAAGAACAGGGTGATTATCAAAAGTTAGAGGATGTTTCACTGAGCAATGAGTTTTTTGCCTCAATCGGTGATCTGTTGGATGCTTTGCAGAAGGAGCGGGGTTTTTCCGCTGGTTTTGTTACCAGTCTCGGCACAGACTTTGTTGCTGACTTAACAGCACAACGTGCAGAAACGGATCAGTTGCTGGAATCATATCAAGCCTTGGCAACTGTGCTTGAACATGGTGGACACCCTGCTTTTGGATCGCTGAAGTTTCAAATTGATGCGGTGAACGATCAGTTGAGCGGATTGGATGCTGTGCGCAAATCGGTAGATAAGTTGATGTTAATGCCGGAGAAAGTTGAGTCGAAATATTTCGGTTTGGATACTTTGTTGTTTGATGTGCTGGGTGCAATGCTGCGTTTGAATTATGTCAACGAGCAGTTTGAATTTAATCCGGATCGTGCGTTAAGTGCTGACTTGGCACTGATGCAAAATTCAATCATCGTACTTATGTTGCAAAAAGAATATGTAGATCAGGAACGCACCTTACTGGCCGATGTGTTTGCCAAAGATTCAGCCTCGAAGCATGAGCTTGAAACGTTGCGTGGACTTGTGAACGAACAGGCTGCGTTTAATAATATATTTATGCAGACCAGTGAAATGGATTATCGCGATCACATGGAAAGGATTATGGATAGTCCATCAGCCAGACAGGTAGAGGGCTTGCGAAAGCGGGTGCTGGATAAATGGAAGCAGGGTGATTTCGGTGTTACTGCTGCAAGCTGGTTGTTAGCCAGTGGTAAAAAACTGGATCAATTCAGGTTTGTCCAATCCAGTATGTTGAAGGATATTCAACAGGAAACGAAATTGGCTGCGGCCACTGCCATGCAGGAACTGCTGCTGTTGGCAGCTGCTTGTGTGCTGACCATCGTATTATCGATGATGTTGGCATGGGTTATTATCACCAGTTTAACTGCTTCGTTTCGCGAGGCGGTGCGCATGGCTGAGAATATTGCAGGTGGTGATTTGGCTTGTGCATCAGATTTTGAGAGTGGAACGGATGAAGCCGGTCAGCTCATGCGGGCGCTGGAAAGTATGCGTACGAATCTTACCGGCTTGTTGAATGATGAGCTTGAGCCGGTATTGCAGGCTGCTCAACATGGTGATTTGTCCGGGCGTTTGCAGACCGAAGGTAAACAGGGCTTTTATCTGAATCTGGCTCAGGCCACCAATGCATTGAACGATCAAATGGAAACGATAGTCAATGATACGGTGGCCGGCTTGCAGGCGCTGGAGCATGGTGAATTGAATTATCGCATTGAGCGTGATTATGAAGGTAAGTTCGATGCCATTAAACAGGCGAGCAATCAAACGGCTGAGAAATTATCTCACACGCTTAATCAGGAATTGCAGCCGGTATGGCAGGCGATTCAGCGGGGCGACTTGAGTGGTCAGATCAACGAGGATGGCAAGCAGGGCTTTTATTTACAGTTGGCCAGTTCAAGCAATGAGCTCTCATTCACCATTGCCCGTGTAATCGAAGATTTAACCAAGGGTCTGGAAGCGATAGAGCAGGGTGATCTGACCTATCGCATTGATAATGACTATACGGGTGAGTTTGATGTCATTAAACAGGCGATTCATCATACTTCAGAGAAATTATCTGAAATTATCGGGCATGTCAGCAATGCGGTGGCTGAAGTGGATGTTGCTTCCGGTGAAATGTTTGAAGGTAATAATCTATTGAGTTCGAGGACTCAGGAGCAGGCAGCCGCATTGGAAGAAACAGCAGCCAGTCTCGAAGAGATTACCGGCACGGTGCAACATACCGCAGATAATTCGCGTCAGGCCAATCAGCTAGCAGCCAGTGCGAAGGCACAGGCTGAACAAGGTGGCAAAGTGACCAAACAGGCTGTTCAGGCGATGTCAGAGATCAGCGCCAGTAGCCGAAAAGTATTTGATATCATCGCTGTGATTGATGAAATTGCCTTTCAGACAAACTTACTGGCATTGAATGCCGCAGTGGAGGCAGCCCGGGCTGGTGAGCAGGGGCGTGGTTTTGCGGTGGTTGCAGGTGAAGTGCGTTCGTTGGCGCAACGATCAGCAGAAGCTGCGAAAGAAATTAAAGGCTTGATTACTAGCAGTCTGAATACTGTTGAATCCGGTGGAAAGCTGGTCAATGAATCGGGTATTTCGCTGGATGAGATTATCGTTTCCGTGACTAAAGTCGGTGATTTGATTGCTGAGATTGATGCGGGTAGTGCGGAGCAAACGGCAGGCATTGATCAGATTAATCAGGCCATTGCGCAGCTCGATTCCAATACCCAGCAAAATACCGCCATGGTGGAAGAATCGGCTGCAGTCAGTCAACGGCTTAATGATCAGGCCAGCGATTTACGGCAACAGATTGCCCTGTTCCAGTTGGATGATGTGCATGCCGATGCGACGCAGGAAACGAGCCAGAAGCCAAGTAAGAAGATCAAGAAACGTGCGAAAAAGCGGGCGAAACAGCAGGTGCGGGAAATTGTGCGTGCGAATCCCGAGGTGTTACTTGAAGACGATACGGCGTGGAAAGGTTTTTAGAGCATCTGTGATGACTGTGGCTGTATTGCATAAAAGCGCTGGGAGAGTCTTGTTTTTAGTCTGAACGCGTTGACAGGCTTTTAAAGTTGGGCTTTTCACCATCATTCTCGCTAGCCAAATCATCGGCCAAAGCTGCAATCGAATCCCGTGCTTTCGACAACGTTTCCGGCCCCCGGCTTGTCCAGATAAGTTCGCTCATTAACTTGAGTATTTCAGCGCAATAGAGCGCGCTGTCACCAAGTAAATGCTGGGTTGAAAAAACATCCTGAAGTTGCCCAATATGATCGTGAATCGTTTTCTTAAACCGGGTCTTATCGTTGCCACTCAATGCTTCCATCATCATGGGGATGCCCGCTTGACCTTCGATAATCAACTTCAGACAGGGACATTCAATGTTGCTTCAGAATGAAAAAGCCGACTACGTTCACCTGTGGAAAAATCACATTCTTTTTTCATCAGACCTCCTTGTATTGCTTCTATTCATGCCGTATTGCACATCACTTTTTCTGTCCGACAAAAACAAAATGATGAATAGCCCCCAAATGTGTAAAGCAAGACCAAGCGCCGTAACTCTTGTGGTTAAATACCTTATGAAATTTTGGAGGTATTCATGCGGCGTAGCGCAATACATCCAGTTCGGTTTCAGGCATGGTTTTTTCAAGCAAACCCTCGACTTCCGCCAGCACCGGATCAGCAAGCAAAAACTCTCCGCATCCCGTGCATTGGATAACGGGCAAATCTTTGAAAATAACGACCTTGTGCTGACTCACCTTGAAAGGCATATCCGATTTTTCTTCGGTCATTTCACATCCACACACATGACATTTCATCAGCTTCTCCTTGCCTTCAAATCATTACGCCATTGCATGGCATTTGGGTAGTACACCGTTATCACACGCACATGCTTTTCTTCCACATCAACCGCAAACAGGACATGAAACACCTGATTGTCATGCTGCACAGCATAGACCAAGTAGCTGGGAAGATACTTGTCTTCTGGATAACTTTCTATCAATTCAAAGCTCTCCTCTGATTTCAACACCATATCCCGACTTATCCCACGCTCACGCATGCGCATATTGACATGATAACTCCAGAATAGTTTTTCTGCCCGCACACAGCTTTGAATAAATGAAAGTGGATTATCAGGGATGAGTCGTTGTTTAGTCATGGTCTGTATCCAGTGTTTCAAGAATAGTTTTCAAATCAGCCAAATGGGTTTCAACAAAACGGAGTGTTGTCTTTGTTTCGCCGAGGGATATTGGTATTGATAAAGCGCCTATTTCTGCTTGCTTCAATTCATCAATTATTCGCAGTTGCTCTTTATCATTCTTGGGGTTGAGGATGAAATATTTGTACTTGGCTGCGCATAAAGGACATAAGGCCAAGTGTTGAGCCTCATGCTCTTTGGGCAAATGATCTCTGGAAAGAATCTCTCTTTCTTCAAAATAGTATTCTCCATCGTTCTTCTTAAACGGCATCTCTTCTTTGCAAATTTGGCAAATCATCTGGCCATCTTTATTTGCATATGCATTTCTTTTACAAAGTTCCTCGTTCCCGGTGGTAAAGAGGCTACTCTGGATATCTCAAACCAGTTGCGGTCAAGAATTTTTAATAAAGCGGCCAAATCAAGTTTGGAAAGTTCAGTGATTGTATGTTGCTCAACAATTTGAAGCTGTTGAAAAGAAAGCTGCGCGAGCACTTGGTTTTTCCACCAGTCATCAGATAGTTTGGGAAGCGTGCGCTCAAGATAGGCACACATCTCTTTCGTTAATTGCGAAAATAGTTCAGCCATTATTCCATGCAACTGCTGACCTCCTACATGTTTCCAAATGTTTCGCTCACGATGTTTTTCTTTGCGGACGCGCTCAAAACACTTGCTCGACTAAGCTTAAACTGTCATATCAAAATCAAAAATAGTTGTAATTTTCACCCGCTTAATTTCTTTTTTATCATACGCTGTTTTACAATTGATTTGAGGATCGCCAATGATGTAGTAATCATCACCCTCAACCTTGGCTTTTACAAGTATGGGTTCCTGTGCTGCGTAATAATATGCAATCGCTATTTCTAATGTTTGGCGTGGGTTTGTGTTAGAATGTTTATGATTTTTAATCAGGAATATGCTGAATTAAATGGCCATAAGGAAAATGAACAGGGACGACAAAAAGTGCTGTTTCTTCGGTTCTTTGTTTTTTATCGTTGGTAATTTGGGATATTAGCCTCTGAAGATTCTATGGGTTGTTTGCTGTTGTTGGAAAGGTCATCTTATTCAAGATGCAAACTCAGGTAAGATATCGGCTGGAAATACGGGGCCATCGACACATACACGGCGATATTTTTCTTCACCATGCTCCAGTGTTTTGACTACGCAACCCGCACAGCCACCAATGGCGCAGGCCATGTGTTCTTCCAGACTTAAATAGGTGGGTAAATCAAATTCACGACCAACTCTAGCCACAGCATGCAGCATGGCGTGGGGGCCACAGGAGAGCAGCACACAGCGTTGGCGTTCTTGTGCATCGAGGGCTGCCAGATAATCGCGTGCCAGATTGGGCACATGGCCATCGTAACACCCATACAGGCCGGCATTGGAGGCCAGTCTGCAGGCAATGCCGCGCTCTTCCAGCGAGGTGATGGATAAAATGGCATTGCCACTCACACCGGGCAATAACATGAGCGATGGTTTTAAGGCGAATGGAAATTCGACTTCGGAGCCTGCAAAGACAACACAATCCGCGTTGTCTTGTGATGGGTTTGTAGAAATGCGATCGGCGGCAAAAATCATGGGTGGAATGCCCACGCCGCCACCAATAAGAATATAACGCTTGCTGGTGTCGGATAAATCGAACGGGGTGCCGATTGGCCCCAGCATGGGAATAATATCGCCGACCTTACGTTGAGATAATAAATGGGTGCCTTCGCCGATGGCTTTGTAGAGTAAATCGACAGTACCCTTTTCGGGATTGCTCAACATGATCGAGATCGGGCGACGCAGGGCACGTTCGGGCGATACACGCAGATGCACAAACTGCCCCGGCTTGGCGCTGTTCGCGGTTTTCGGTGCGTGCACACGCAGGATAAACTGATCGCCGGGATGGGTGACGTGAGCCAATATCTCGGCTTGTTCTTCAAAAATAGTATTGTCGGATTGCTTAGCCAATGACGTGCCCCTCGGCGAAGACGATACGACCGGCTTTTAGTGTGTGCGTTACTTGCCCGGTCAATTCGCGGCCATGCCATGGTGTGTTTTTACCTTTTGAAACCATGGCTTCGCGGTCTACGATCCACTTGGCATCGGCATTAAAAATAGTGACATCGGCTGTGGCTCCGATGCTCAGCGTGCCGCAATCGAGCTTGAGTAGTTTGGCTGGATTGCAGCTCATTTTAGCAATCAGGTCCGACATCGATAACACGTCATCACGTACCAAATCGAGAGATACCGCCAACATGGTTTCAAGGCCGGTAATGCCGAATGCTGCGCACGACAGGCCACAGCGTTTGTCATCTTCATGATGCGGTGCATGATCGGTGGCAATGACTTCAATCGTACCGTCGCGCAAACCTTCGATGATGGCCAGACGATCCGCTTCGGTACGCAGCGGAGGGCTCATTTTGGCATCGGCATTAAACCCCAATACTTCATCTTCGGTCAGGGCAAAATGGTGGGGTGCAGCTTCGGTGGTGACTTTTAATCCTTCCGCACGCGCAGCACGCACCAGTGCAACACCGCCAAGCGATGAAATATGGGCGACGTGATAACGCGCATCGACGCGGCGCGCTAGCATAATATCGCGGGCAATCATCGAATCTTCACCTTCCACAGGCATGCCTGTGACACCGAGCTGGGTGGAAATCCAGCCTTCGTTGATGCAGCCGCCTGCGGTGAGTTGTTTTTCTTCGGCGTGTTGGATAATGATAAAATCAAAGCTGGATGAATACTCCAGTGCTTTGCGCATCACGCCGGCATGCCAGATGGGCATGCCATCATCGGAGAATGCCACACAACCGGCACGTGAAAGCTCGCGCATCTCGGTAAGTTCTTTGCCATCGAGATTTTTGGTGACTGCTCCAATCGGTAACACATCACACAGAGCAACCTGATTGGAGCGTTCAATAATCTGACGTGCAATGCCGGCATGATCGATGTGCGGACCGGTATTGGGCATGCAGCACATGGTCGTCACACCACCGGCGACGGCCGCGCGCGCGCCGGATTCAATGTCCTCTTTCCATTCCTGCCCGGGTTCACGCAGATGCACATGCATATCGATCAGTCCTGGACAAACGATGTGTCCAGTGGCATCAATGCTTTGATCCGGCTTGCCATTGTGGATACTATTGAGGTTGCCGATGGCGATGATGTTGCCATCTTTAATCCATAAATCAGCCTGTCGGTCGATGCCATTGGCGGGGTCGATGATGTGTCCGTTTTTAATGTGTAACAGACTCATGTTTCAGCTCCTTGCTCAGGCTCATTGTTGCCACCACAGAGTGCTGCCAGCACCGCCATGCGAATGGATACACCATGTTCAACCTGACTCAAAATATGGCTGTTGACGGAGTCGGCCACGTCGGTGGCGATTTCCACACCGCGATTCATTGGCCCCGGATGCAAAACCAAGGTATCAGAACCTGCCGCATTCAAACGCTTGCGGTTCAGACCATATGCCTCGTGGTATTCACGAATCGACGGGATGGAGCAGTTGTCGGTCATGCGTTCGGTTTGCATGCGCAGCATATATACTGCATCGGAGCCGGGTAGGGCGGCATCGAAATCATGGTACACCTCACAGCCATAACGCTCGATTTCAGCCGGCAATAATGTTTTCGGCGCGACAACCCGCATCGTATACCCCATCTTTTTGGCAGCGAGCAAATGCGAACGTGCCACCCGTGAATGGGCAATGTCACCGACGATGGTAATCACTTTGCCTTCCAGAGTGTCCCAGCTTTGTTTTAAGGTGAGTAGATCGGTGAGAATCTGAGTGGGATGTTCATGCGCACCATCTCCGGCATTGACGATGGAGGTGTTGTTCAAATATCGCGCTAAAAATTCACAGGTGCCGGAGACGGAATGGCGGATCACCAACACATGCGGTTGCAT
>CAYOTF010000084.1:0-1544 GCA_964406805.1 uncultured Zetaproteobacteria bacterium
TTTTTTTATGTTTTAACATGCCATCTTGATGAATACCCGATTCATGAGCAAACGCATTGGCAGCGACAATGGCTTTATTGGCCTGCACCGACATGCCGGTAATCTGACTCACCAGTTTCGAAGTCGGCACGATTTTTGTGCTATCAATGCCAGTATCAATAGCATAGCGATCCGCACGCGTTTTCATGATCATGACAATCTCTTCCAGCGATGCATTGCCTGCCCGCTCACCGAGGCCATTCATGGTGCATTCCACCTGCCGCGCTCCATTTTCAATCGCAGCCAATGAATTGGCCACCGCAAGCCCCAGATCATTGTGACAATGTACGGAGAAAATCGCCTGATCGGAATTGGGCACCCGCTCAATCAAGGTGCGAATACGATAACCAAATTCATCCGGTGTCATATAACCCACCGTATCAGGAATATTGATCACACCCGCACCGGCTTTAATGACCGCCTCAACAATACGACACAGAAAATCGATATCCGAACGCCCGGCATCTTCAGCAGAAAATTCCACCTCCGGCACAAGTGAACGCGCCTGCTTGACCGAAGCCACTGCCCGCTCCAACACCTGATCAGGAGTCATGCGCAGCTTGGCTTCCATATGAATGGGGCTGGTGGCAATAAAAGTATGAATACGCGCCTTATCGCCAGCAGGTTTTACAGCCAAGCCGGCTCGCTCAATATCCTTCACTGTGGCACGTGCCAAGCCAGCAATTTTAGGCCCATGCACTTCGCTGGCAATACGGTGTACCGCTTCAAAATCACCGGGTGAGGCAATCGGAAAGCCCGCTTCAATTATATCGACTCCCAAGACTGCCAACGCATGTGCCACACGCATTTTTTCTTCGATATTCATCGAACAACCGGGCGATTGTTCACCATCACGCAACGTGGTATCAAAAATATACAAACGATCAGACATTATATCTCCTGCTATGAACTGGGTTACTCTAGGTAACGATTAGACACAGGATCAGGATGGATCCTCATCTTTTGACTTGTTCTTGCGAGCCTTTCTGCGCAAGTGCCGTTGTTTACGCGCTTCAGCCAAACGCCTGTTCTGCCATAAACTCATCAGCGGACCATGCAAGCAATAGGCTAGAATAATCGTAAATGGCACGCGGTACGGGTCAATGGCCAGAAATGCGACCAGTACAACCATGATCAGCAACACACTACTCGACTGACGTTTTTTCAGATCCAGATCTTTACCGGAAACAAAACGCACATTACTGACCATCAACCAAGCTAGAAATGTCGAAAAGATAAACCACAGCCATGGTAAGGGCTCAATCGTTGCATCGAGATGAAAAAGCACGGCCGTAGCAATCAATAATGCTGCACCTGGTGTCGGTAGACCTTGGAAATAACGTTTATCCTGCACATCCAGTTTCACATTAAAGCGTGCCAAACGAATTGCCGCACAGGCCACTAGAAAAAATGCACCGAGCCATGACAAGCGGTGTAAATCAGGGCCCAGATTCACCAGCGCCCAAAAATAAACCAGAATCGCCGGCGCAACACCAAAAGACAGC
>CAYOTF010000084.1:1554-7793 GCA_964406805.1 uncultured Zetaproteobacteria bacterium
ATCGTATTCTGCCCCGAAATCGGTTTCCGCATGCAGCAAACGCGCCACACGACCATCCAACATATCAAATACCGCAGCAGCCAGAATAGCCCAGGCGGCCGTTTCGAAATTCCCCTGAATCGATGCGATTAACGAATAAAAGCCGGCAAACAACCCCATGGTCGTAAACAAGCTTGGCAACACATACACGCCACGTTCAGCTACTTTGCTTTTAAATTTCGGCATCGGTTTTGGATTCGCCTTTGGATTCGATTTCAGCTTCGGTTGTAGTTTCAGTTTTAGTTTCGGTTTTAGTTGCAATACCGACATCCGACTCAACATTTGCTTCGCAGGCCTGTTTGCACTGGCGGGCAATAATACTCAAGCCCGCCGTCACCTTATCGCCGACCGTCACATTCAAGGTATAATCAGCCGGAATCTCACAATTCAGCCGCGAGCCGAAACGAATCATACCAATGCGTTCACCGGCGGCGAGTTGATCACCAATGCGCACGTAAGAGACAATGCGCCGCGCCATCAAACCTGAAATTTGAGTAAAAGCGATCGTGCTGCCGTTATCGCACTCCATCTCGAAACGATTGCGTTCATTTTCTTCGCTGGCGCTGTCAAAACTGGCATTCACAAACTTGCCGGGAATATAGTCCATCGCAGTAATACGACCGGCCATGGGTGCCCTGTTCACATGCACATCGAACACATTCATGAAAATATCTACCCGCTGATGCCCGTCTTCTGTCATTTCGGCACGGATCACCTTGCCATTGGCCGGACACATAAACAAACCATCACCCACCGGCATCTGATGATTGGGGTCACGGAAGAAATTGAGCAAAAACAGCAACAGTATAAATAATATGACAGCTACCGTTGTCCAACAAAGCAGATAGGCAAGCAACAACAATCCAGCTGTTGGAATAATAAATGGCCAACCTTCTGGCGCGAATGGAAGCTTACCACGAGGATGGCCGAAAATAGGGAGTTCGTTTGACATGCAGCAACACTATGAGTTTGTCGGACGGATGGGAATAGCATCCACTTATTAAAAGCAAGGTAATCGTATTACGAGATGCTTTCACAACTCGAAAAACCCATGTGCGGGCAGTTGGCAATGCCTCGCCATGCTTGTATCCTACGCCAAAATAAAGGGATCAGCATCACACCTCAAGGACTAGCATACCCGTGAAAGCTCAACAGAATTTGAAAAATAAAACATCAAAACCACTGCCAACAAACGAAACGGCAGAGAGTGATCCGATACAAGAGCAGGTTCAACATGTTGAGACTGTGATCATCGGCACAGGTTTTTCAGGCTTGCTGGCGGCGATACGCTTACAAAAAAAGAATATTCATGATTTCGTCCTGCTGGAGCGAGGTTCGGACATAGGCGGAACCTGGCGGGACAACTCCTACCCAGGAGCCGAGGTCGATATTCCAACCAGTTTGTATTCTATTTCCTTTATTCCTTATAAATTCAAGAAAAGATATAGCCCGCAGAGTGAGCTGCTCGAATATACGAATTATATCATTGATACGTTTGATATAAGAAAGTACACAAAAACAAACCAGAGCGTGATAACGCTAAGGTATGATGAAGAGAGTTGTTTGTGGCATGTTGAAACCGCATCGGGTGAGCGCTATACGGCTCGCTTTATTATTGATACCAGCGGTGTGTTGGCTAACCCCCACACTCCTGACATTAAAGGCGCGGAAACGTTTCAAGGGGCAAAGTTTCATACCGGTCAGTGGGATCACAGTGTTTCTTATGCAGGGAAACGTGTTGGGGTGATTGGTTCGGGATGTTCTGGCACTCAGGTTGTTTCAGCCATGGCCAGCAAGGTGGATCGCTTAACATTGTTTATGGGCAAGGCGCAGTGGATCATTCCACGTGCCGATAGGCATTTCGGTGCTGTAGAGCGTTTCATTCGATATATGCCTGGAACACGGCACCTTATCCGCTTCACCATTTTTGCTTACCATGAAATAAGGTTTCTTGCCTTTCGCCGTTATCCATTGACTGCAGGGCTCAGTAATTTCGTTAAAAACATCTATAGAAAAATACTACAAAAGAATCTTGATACATATATTAAGGATGATGCCTTGCGCCAGCATATGATGCCCGATTATGAATTGGGCAGCAGACGTGTCATACCAACCAATGCTTTCATCCCGACCCTTGCCCGCGACAATGTGGATGTTGATATCAGTGGCATCGATTGCATCACACCGACAGGCATTAAAACAAACGATGGTAACGACATCGCCTTGGATATCATTGTCTATGCCACCGGTTTTTATGCTTATTCAAATATGAAACGCGCACTCTCCTTTCAGGTGTATGGCATTGGCGGACGAAACCTTAACAGCGAATGGGAAACAGAGATTGCCTCGTATAAGGGCATTACCGTTTCAGGTTATCCGAACTATTTTAAAGTAAACGGCCCCAACACAGGCACTGGGCACAGCTCACAATTGTGTTATATGGAGGTGATGACCGATTATACAGTTCAAGCGATCTGTGCCATAAAACGCGATAAAAGCATCAAGGCTATTGATGCCAAACCCGACCTTCAGGCTGAATACGTTGCAACAGTACAGCAAAACCTGAAAAAAACAGTTTGGCAAAGTAGTGATTGTACAACCTTTTATAGAAAAAACATGACCGGTGTCGTCACCAGCCTGTCACCTGAACCCGTGGTCACGTTTATCCTTGCACGTAAATGGTTCCGCTTGAGTGATTATACTATATTAACGTGAGAGCATGCTGCTGAGATCCACCCTGCATCCACGATCCAATACCAAACCGCTCTTGAATCAAAAAACAGCGTTGGGCTTGATGTGATGCAAACACCTCGTCAGGCTGCGCCGCCATGTCGGCATTATCCTTTGAAATACTCGCGAACGATGACAGCGGTTACGCACGCCGTGGCCGCATGCAGCTGGCGCATGGCACGGTAGAAACACCTGTGTTCATGCCCGTCGGCACACAGGCGACGGTGAAAAGCCTGACTCCAGCCGATCTGAGCGATGATATTCAAGCCAGCATCATCCTCGGCAACACGTATCATTTGATGCTGCGACCCGGCGCTGATCTGATCGAAAAGATGGGCGGACTGCATGCGTTTATGGCCTGGGATCGGCCGATTCTGACCGACTCCGGCGGTTTTCAGGTCTGGTCGCTCGGTGAATTGCGCAAGATTGAACAACACGGTGTACGTTTCCGCTCTCATATTGATGGCAAAGAAGTCTTTCTTGGACCGAACGAAAGCATGCAGATTCAACAGCAGCTGGGCAGTGATATTGTCATGGCGTTTGATGAATGCACCCCCTACCCTGCCACATTTGACGAAGCCAACGACTCGATGCAAATGTCGATGCGCTGGGCGGCTGAATGCCGTGAAGCATTGCCGGCAAACGACAGGCAAGCATTATTCGGTATCGTACAGGGGGGCATGTATCCGCAATTGCGCATCGAAAGCTTGCACGCCATTGCCGATATCGATTTTGAAGGCATTGCGATTGGCGGTCTATCGGTCGGTGAACCCAAAGAGGAAATGATGGCCATGCTCGATGCGCTAGCTGCGCATTTACCCACCGACAAGCCACATTACGTCATGGGTGTCGGCACACCGGATGATCTCATCGAAGGCATTGATCGCGGCATTGATATGTTTGATTGTGTGATGCCAAGCCGCAATGCACGCAACGGCACCTTATTCACCGATGATGGCAAGATTAACATCAAAAACCTCAAACATTTTGATGATAAAAACCCGATCATGGCCGACTGCAGTTGTTATACCTGCCGCAACTTCTCACGCGCCTATTTGCGTCATTTGTACATGGCCAAAGAGATCTTAAGCGCCAGATTGAACACATTACACAACCTGCACTACTATTGTGATCTCATGCAACGCGCCAGAAACGCGCTGGATGAAGGAAACTGGCCTGCTTTTCGAGATCAGTTTTTACAACGCTACCGTAGATGTGCATAATCGCCGCCTTTCATAAATCAGGAGCACTACCCACATGAACAGCCAATCTATTTTTTCCACGTCCATCAAATCACTGCTCGCATCCATGATCGCAGCGATGACTATCATCAATCCGGCTTTTGCAGCAGATGCGGGCGGATCAAGTAGCGGATTTGCATCATTGATCCCATTAATTCTGATTATGGTCATCTTCTATTTTCTGCTCATTCGTCCGCAACAGAAGAAGCTGAAAGAGCATCGTAATCTGGTCGATGAAATCAAAAGGGGTGACAAAGTGCTCACCGCCGGTGGCTTGTTCGGTAAAGTCATTGATGTCAAAGATGATGTGCTCAAAATTGAAATTGCCGATGGCGTACGTGTGAATGTTAAACGCGATACCATTGCCGGCTTGACCGATGTTGCTGCTCCAAAAGAAAAACCTGTAAAAAAAGGCAAACCTGCTAAAAAGAAAGTGGCTGATGCAAAAACTGCAGATAAAGACGACGCTGCAATCACCGACTCTCAAGACAAAGCCTAAGGACTCGACCCATGCATAGCTTTCCTCGCTGGAAAATCTGGATGATTTTATCCGTATTACTGGTCTCAGTAATGGCCTCGCTACCCAATGTTACATCCGTACCATCCTGGTGGCCTACCGCATTGAGCAAGCCCATGAGTCTCGGCCTTGATCTCAAGGGTGGCATTCATCTGGTACTCGATGTGGATGTTGATAAGGCTGTATCACACAGCGTAGAAGAAGATATCGATGCTGCCCGCCAAGTGCTGCGCAAAGCAAAAATCCGATATCGCAAATTGAATGCTGAAGGTTTGAGCTTAACGATCACCATTAAAAACAGCAGTGACTTGGCAACCGCCGAAAAACTGTTAGACGAAACATTCACCACCTACACCATGTCCGCTGCCGTGGATAACACCTTCACCCTCACCCTCAAAGAATCGGTAGCCGATGAAACACGTAAATTTGCTGTCGATCAGGCGATTGAAGTGATTCGCGGCCGTATTGATGCACTCGGTACAACTGAGCCTGTTATCATCAAGCAGGGCAGCCATCGTATTCTGGTTCAAATCCCCGGTTATGAAGACTCCGCGCATGCCAAGCAGTTGATTGGCCGCACCGCACAGCTGGAATTTAAGCTGGTGGATGAAAAGGGCGATCTGGATAAAGCCCTGGCAGGCAGCCTGCCCCCCGGCAATATCATCATGTATGGCCCGGAAGAAGTGCGTAAAGATGGCTCGAAATATCGTCAGCCTTATTTATTGAAAAAGCGCACTGAATTATCCGGCAATGAAATCTCAGACGCACGTGTATCCATTGACTCCCGTTACAACGAATATGCCGTAACCTTAAAGTTCAACAGCAAGGGCTCACGCAAGTTTGATAAACTCACCACCGCTCATGTTGGCGAACGCTTTGCCATTATTCTCGAAGGTGTAGTCAATTCCGCTCCGGTCATTCGAGAACGTATCGCAGGTGGCTCGGCGCAAATCACCGGCAGCTTCTCACCTGCTGAAGCCCATGATCTGGCCATTATCCTGCGTGCAGGTGCGCTGCCCGCTCCGGTTAAAGTGGTTGAAGAGCGATCCATTGGCCCCAGCCTCGGTCAGGATTCCATTGATCAGGGTATGAATTCGATCATCGTCGGTTGTATCCTGGTACTGATCTTTATGGCCATTTATTACCGCATGTTTGGCATGGTCGCCAACGTTGCTCTGATTTTCAATATGCTGCTTATTTTAGCAGTGATGAGCATCATCGGTGGCACACTGACACTGCCGGGTATCGCTGGTATCGTGTTAACCATTGGTATGGCAGTCGATGCGAACGTATTGATCTTTGAACGCATTCGTGAAGAACTGAACCTCGGTAAAACCCCGCTGGCAGCCATTGATGGCGGTTATGACAAAGCCTTCTCCACCATTGTCGATGCTAATATTACCACGCTGATTGCTGCCATCGTACTGTTCCAGTTTGGTTCAGGTCCGGTGAAAGGCTTCGCCATCACCCTGTCGGTCGGTATCCTGGCTTCGATGTTCACTGCCATCACCGTCACCCGCGCCATCGTTGCCATCTCAACGGAAAAGAGTGGCCGAATTAAAAAGCTGAGTATTTAAGGTTTATAGGTAACTGATTATGCAACTGATTCGCTCTGATATTAACATTGATTTCATTGGCAGACGCAAAATTGCGCTAATGGTTTCTGCCCTCATGATACTGATTTCGCTTGGTACACTGGCGGTTAAAGGCCT
>CAYOTF010000084.1:7817-11317 GCA_964406805.1 uncultured Zetaproteobacteria bacterium
ACCGGTGGTACGCTGGTGGAAGTCAAATTCGATCAAGCTCCTTCCATTGCCGATGTGCGTGCTTCCATATCCCCCAAAGGTTACGGAAACGCCGTCATTCAGGAGTTTGGTTCGCCTGAAGAAATCCTGATCCGGGTGCAAAACAAAGACTCCGAAAATTCATCCACCATCAGCAATGCGCTTCTGGATGCACTCGGTGAAAAATTCGGAGCAGATGCCATTGAAATGCGCCGTGTTGAATTTGTTGGCCCGCAAGTCGGTGAAGAACTCACCCGAGCCGGCATCATGGCTGTTTTGGTCGCTATGTTGGCCATTCTTGTTTACGTCACCTTCCGCTTTGAATTCCGCTTTGCACTCGGTGCCGATGCCGCTTTGTTGCATGATATCACCATTGTGATCGGGCTGTTTTCCTTAACCGGCAAAGAGTTCAGCCTGCCGGTGATCGCGGCTCTGCTAACCGTAATCGGGTATTCCTTAAACGATACGATTGTGGTCTTTGACCGCATTCGTGAAAACTTTGCAATCAACAACAAACGCAAAAAACCAGATCATGAATACAACGTCGTCAATGGCTCGATCAACCAGACTCTGGCACGTACATTGATGACCTCGTTCACCACGCTGTTGGTGGTTTTCGCCCTGTTCATCTTGGGTGGTGAAGTGATTCACGATTTCGCTTTTGCTCTGATTGTCGGTATTCTGGTCGGAACCTATTCATCCATCTATGTTGCCAGCCCGGTGATGTTATCGCTGGCCGGCCGTTTCAAAGCGGATGATGATGAAATTAAAGCCATGGAAGCGCGTCCCTGATTGCTTGACGTTGATCTGTATTTCTCTAGATAAACAAAAAACGCAATTTCAATGAAAGGCGACATTAGCGCACTGCTACCCAAAGGCACCCTGCTGTTCAGTGCTTATGCAGATGACTACCTTCAACTCAATGGGCACAAGTATCATAGTGGTTTGTACATTCATCAAAATAATGTCACAGCCCCCTGGGGGCCGGAACGCTTGCATGCGCTAAGTATTGAGGATTTGCAGCCGCTGATTGTCGCGCCACCGGAAGTACTTATCCTCGGCACAGGGCGTGTAACAGCCTTTCCAGACCCGGATATACTGGATTACATGGCAGAGCACCATATCGGCTTTGAGTGCATGGATAGCCGCGCTGCTGCCCGCACCTACAATATCCTTGTCGGTGAAGGGCGTACGGTATCTGCAGCCATGCTATTGCCCGGAGTTAGAAAATGAGTCCGCGCTTTGAACTGTCCATTGAAACCCATTTTTCAGCCGCCCATCAACTGCGCGATTATCCAGGTGATTGTGCCCGCCTGCATGGTCACAACTGGCATGTTACCCTGTATGTTGAATGTTCAGATCTCGATGAGCTAGGCCTCGGCATCGATTATAAAATTATGAAAAGCGAGCTCAAACAAGCCCTGAAGCCATGGGATCATTACAACCTGAACGATGTTGCCCCTTTCGATACAATCAACCCATCGAGCGAAAATGTAGCGCGCGAGCTATACAAACAAATGAGCCAACGCCTCGACAATGAACGCTTGCGTGTCTCACGCATTGCTATTTCTGAAACCTGTACAGCCAAAGTCACCTACTGGCCTTAAGCCTCAGAATTGTGCACTTGCCGCTTCGCGCTCCGGTGAAGCCATTTGCTTTTTACCCTGCACAGGTTTACCGTCATGTTCAAACATAAAAACACAGTACCGGAGCGGCGACTATTCAATATATAGATTGCAACTATCTCAATATCAGCCCATTCTGTCTATATGAATGTTAGGATTCAATTAGGAGGAGTATTGGCTCGTGATAATTTTAATAAACTACTAATCGACAAGTTACAAAAAAGGGTTGGGCTTAGGTGTTCAAACCCTGATTGTCGTGTACCAACATCAGCCCCTTCGAGTAACGACAAGGTAAATAGCATTGGTATAGCTGCGCATATATCAGCGGCTTCTCCTGGTGGTCCTCGATATGATAAGCTGATGAGTAGCAGTGACAGAAAATCGATAAATAATGCTATTTGGCTTTGTTCGAACTGCTCTATAGATATAGACAGAGATGAAACTAAATACCCCCCCTTTCTCTTAAAAGGTTGGAAAGAGTTAGCAGAGAATTCCGCGCGTTCAGAATTAGGGAAAAAACTTCCTCATAATACTGATGCAATAAATACTGTTGTCGCTGCACTAGCAGGGTCGGCTAAGAATTATATTCCTAATGCAATTTCTAATGTTCATCAAGCTACCGAAAAAACACTTGAATTACTTGATCCTAGGTTTTTAATAAAATCATCACATAATGATGGCAA
Source organism: uncultured Zetaproteobacteria bacterium (assembly GCA_964406805.1). Taxonomy (GTDB): domain Bacteria; phylum Pseudomonadota; class Zetaproteobacteria; order Mariprofundales; family Mariprofundaceae; genus Mariprofundus. The sequence continues at coordinate 10,144 of CAYOTF010000084.1, forward strand.
GACATCATTTCAGCTTTACCCTAAAGAAAATATTTCATTGAAAATGAAAATTAAAGGTGAAAAAGCTAAAGAATTTTCAGAAAAACATCAGCAACTAATAGAGCATGGTAAAGATATAAACTTCGAGCTAAAGGCTATCAGCATCGAGGGTTCACAATTATTTTCAAAAATATTTGATAATGATGGTAAAGTTAATATCGAATCTAAGAAAATCCTTGCAACTCAAAAATTATGGCTAGTTCAAAAAGAAACGAATGTAATTGAGTCTTTTGATGATATTCAGGGGCTTATTTCATTCGGAACTCAATCTTTTACTTTTGATGGAAAAGCTTGCAACAAGCTATTTATTTTCAATTATCAAAAAACTTTAAAGAAAGGAGATAATAAGGCAAACATTAAGATGTACCTTTGTATGGATGAATGGGAGGGTATTAATTTAAGACTCCTAGCATACTTTGATAAGATCAAATCACTTTATTCAAAAATGGCTCAAGGCTGGGAGCTTTTTACATCGTTAGAGGTTTACGGAAAAGAGGTTTTTCGTAGTGAAGGGATGGTTGTTGATAAATGGGAGTATGTGCTTGATACAACTAATTTCTTACATTATATAAGTAGAGCTAAGATAGTAGCTGACTTTTCTCAGCAAGATATATCCTATACGTCAAATGTATCATTCACAGCGGAAGAGCATAAACATCTTGCTGATGTTGTAGAGATTATTGAAGGAAAACAAACTTTTGATGAAGGTAACATTAGCAGCAATGCGACTTGTGATCTGATAGCTGATGAAAAATGTAGAAATATTAGAATGTTAAAGGAATTGGTTGAACCGATGAGTATCAAAATGATTCAGCAACAAAGTGAGGAAATCAAGCTCTTTGATGTTATAATTAAGATACCTCGCAAAATAATATATCTAAGTTCCGTAGTTCCTAAAATTACCGCTGATTTAGATAAGCTTAAATGTAATGATGTAATAAAAGTGGAGTGGGTTCCAAAGAAAAATTTTAACTGCTTAGTATGTTATGAATCCTAACCAGTCAAATCGAGAGGGACTTCCGTTCGCTGCGCTCCCTTCAGCCCCTTGTATGTTCCCCAATATGGGTTTATACCTAAAATGTTCAGGGGAGGCTGTTCCGCCCCTAAGGCATAATAGCCTGGAATTGAGATCAGC
>CAYOTF010000085.1:0-9750 GCA_964406805.1 uncultured Zetaproteobacteria bacterium
TACCTTGTTGTGTAATGCCCAGCGGTAAAAAATGCAGTGTAATCCATAAACGCCACATATCCTGATCCATACTCCAGCCCGATGGATATTCGGCATCACATGGTGTGGCCTGCCATTGCTCTTGCAGTTGTGCGGTAATGCGCTGACGTATTTTTTTCCAATGCGCTTTTAATGCATCTTCAGCTTCCAGACAGAGGGTGATTTTGGCCGTTATATTGTCTCCGCTAAAGGTTATGATGCCGATCAGGCCAAGGCGATAGAGCTTGATTAACTGCGCAGGTAAATGTTTTTCCAGTGCTTTGCGGGGGCTGAATTCTTGTCTGTTGTTATAAAAATAATGGTGAGTGACTTCAATGCTAGGTAGATCAGGATAACGCTCTAACATGCTATCAAAATCGTCCAGGTCGCATTGTTGGAGTAATAACAGCAACGACCAATCCAATGCATTGAGTTGCTCGGCAATATTATGTTTCGCCCTTGCTTGTGTACCGTTCACCAACAACCAGGCGACCATCTCATTACGGCTGGGATTCGGCTTGAGCATGCTTGCTTGAGCAGCGGCGGGCACTAATTGCTGCAGCATCGCTTTCGGTGTGTTGCAGCTAAGTGTGAACCAATCATTTTGAGCGCTATCCGAGCGCAGTTCAACAATACATTCAGCGGGCAGGCAGAAATGCCCATCGTGCTCGAAAAGGACACCGCGTTGCAATAATAGTTCAGCGGCTTCACGTTCTTGCGAATTGCATGTGTTCTGCGCAATAAAGCCATCTTGTTGTTGTGCAATATGGCGGGTCAGTTCAATCCCGACATTCATGCGCGCTGTCCATGTGGCTGTCGTATGCAGGGTGAATTTTTCTGTACCTTCATCGGTTGCACTGGCCGCTTGAAGTACTTTTTGGCTGATCAGTGCTTTGTGATAACTGCCCGAATAGCGATTGTTGATGGTTGTCTTTGAGATGGCTTTCTCGCACTGCATTGCCAGCAGTGCTTCAAATTCAGCCAGTTGTGCCTCGCTGCAACCGGCACGCCAATCATTCAGGCATTGCAGCATTAGTCTTTCTCCCATTCGTTTTCGTGTGTTTATTGAAATTGAATATGTTCATCAGTTTAATAATGAGTGACTCAGGTGAGTGTGACAATACGTTGTGATGAATCATTACCGGAACTATGCAATGCACAGGTTTTCGAGTCAAAGTTGATTTTCTATATATGCCAGTAACAGCCACCAGTTAAGAGTTTCTTACCGTTACATTTGATCTTATTACATTCATTTTAATTTACTCATCAAGCGGGGCGAACAGGGATTCCAGTTCTACATCGCTCCACAGTGATTTCGCCTGCTGGCTGTCTTTATACAGGGCATCGGCCAGTTTTTGTTTGCGTACCTGCATATCCAGAATGCGGGACTCTACGCTGCCTGCAGTGATCAATTTATAGACGAATACCGGTTTATCCTGTCCGATACGGTGGGCGCGATCCGAGGCCTGCGCTTCGGCTGCCGGATTCCACCAGGGATCATAATGGATCACCGTATCGGCAGCTGTCAGATTCAGACCCACGCCGCCGGCTTTCAGGCTGATTAGAAACAACGGAACCTTGTGATTCTGGAATGCCTCGACTGGTGTCGCCCGATCACGGGTAGCGCCGGTTAAGGTGACGTAGGGAATGGCCAGTTCATCGCAGAGATCTGCGATCAGTTTCAGCATGCGGGTGAATTGCGAAAAGAGTAGAATGCGTCGCCCTTCGGCAATCATTTCCGGTAGCATCTGGCGTAGCAGCTCCAGTTTGGCCGAACCGGCCTTGTCGATGGATTCCAGTGTGATCTTTGGCGACATGGCTGTTTCAGTTTTGGCTTCAGTTTCAGCTTTTATTTCTATTTCGATTTCTGTGGCTGGCAGTATTTTATCCAGCATGGCCTGTTTCAACAATCGCGGATCACAGCATACCTGCCTCATCTTCAGCAGAGCATTGAGCATGATGATGTTGCTTTTCCCCTTGCCCATCTGCTGCATGGCGTCGCGCACCTTTTGATGCATCAGCAGTCGAATACCCTCATACAATTCCCGCTGCGCATCCTCCATTTCAACGGTGCTAATGATGTCGGTTTTAGCAGGCAGTTCAGTGGCCACTTCCGCCTTGCTGCGGCGCAACATAAAGGGGCGAATACGCAGGTTTAGCAGCGACTGACGTGCACTGTCGCCTTCCTGCTCAATCGGCTTGCGAAAGCAGCGTTTGAAGGTGCGGAGGTCGCTCAAATAGCCGGGCATGAGAAAATCAAACAGCGCCCATAATTCACCCAGATGATTTTCCATCGGCGTGCCGGTCAGGCAGATACGTTGATCTGTTTGTATTTCGCGCGCTATGCGGGCAGCGCCGGTGCGCGGATTGCGAATATATTGCGCCTCATCGAGAATGAGCATGGACCAGGTATGCCGTTTCAGGGTATTGCTATCGCGTTGCAGCAAAGCATAGGTGGTGAGCACCAAATCATGCTGAGCAATGGATGCAAAAGCCTTGTTGCGATTATTACCGTGCAACAGCAACACATTGAGATCCGGTGCAAAACGGGCGGCTTCCGCTTTCCAGTTGTGCATCAGGCTGGTCGGCGCAATCACCAGTGCCGGCTTCAATAAGCGACCGTCCTCTTTCTCTTTCAGTACATGCGCCAGCGTCTGGATAGTTTTGCCGAGCCCCATGTCATCGGCCAGCAGCGCCCCCAAATCGAGTCTGCGCAGATGTTGCAGCCAGTTCAGGCCATATTGCTGATAATCGCGCAGGCTGACGCTTAGTCCGGTTGGCGGCGTGACCTGCGGCATATCATGCATGGCGGTCAATTGGCGCATGCGCTCACGCCAGACTTGATCATCCTGAATATGGATATAAGGCGAGTCTTTCTCTGCTGTCATCAATACATCACGCAGCGCAATCCATTGCATGGCGGTGGTGTTGTAGCTGTTGAATGGGTCGGAATCGCCTGTCATGCTGAACATATCCAGCATGGCAATGAGCATGCCAGACAACATCTCACCGGCGATGGGCAATATGCGGCCATCGGGCAACGGCAAATATTGCACCTTTCGTTTGGCCAGTTGCTTAAGCGATGCTTCGGACAGGCGTTCAGGCTGGGCTCTGATCCAGTTCGCCACGATTTCAATCAGATCAATATGTAAACCATCATTCAATACCACTTCAAAATGGATTTCACCCATGATGCCGTGATTCTTACAAGCAACATCCCATTGCCGCACCTGCACAATTTCGTAGCGAAAGCCGGGCATGGTCTCAATGCGGAACCCGGCCTGCTGTAGTTTTGGCAGCGTGGTTGTTAAAAACTCAGGCCAGTCCGAAACTTTTTCTTTTTTTACTGTGTTGGGGAGCAGCCAGTGTGGCGATGGTTTTGCAGCTGTGAGCGGCATGGGTGGTTGCAATACTGGAGGAGCGGGAATCAGACCGGCGGCATCAAGTTGGCGGATATATGCCCGTTCAGCATCCGGATCGGTGGCTGTGGCCAGCCATAGATGGCCTTGCTGATAATAGACTTGCCGTGCGCCATGTGCCTGCGGCAACAATGTACCGCCATAATCGAACATCAGACGAATGCTTTCCTGCGGATTAGAGATCAGTTGCATAAGCGGAACCGGTTTTAACGGCTCATGGTGAATATGCAGGGTTTGCGGCTTGGCAATGCCATCTGGCCAGTCAAACGACAGACCGCCAAGAGGTAGGGGATCATCCGGTTCAACCGGCGGCGTGAACAGCAGCGATGCACATAAATGATCGGGGCAGGTGCTTTTAATCATGCCGCAAATGCCAGCATCCGTATCAACATAGATCGGCGGTGATGTGGGCAGAACAGCTTGGAAAGCATGCTCAGTGCTGGCGCTTTGATCCAGACGCAGGCGTAGGTGTTGGCGAGCTTCCGAATCGACATGCCAATACCATTCTCCGCAGCGCGATTCACCCGCTTTCAAGGCTGATCGGCTGCTATCGAGCCAATAACAGCGCCCCGTTTGCAGCAGTAACATCATCATGTCCGCAGCTTGTTGGCCATAGGGCAAAAAGGAGGATGTTTCGCAGGCGCTTGCCGGAACGCATTGCAGAATATGTGCATCCACCGGCATGACAAAGCGGTGAAGGACATGATTGCCCAGATTGCTCAGATGAAAGGGGGTGAGGGCGGCATAAGCGCCATCTTTCAGAAGCCTGGCGGATACCACATGCACGCGGATATGATATGCATGCGCTTCGACCGGTCGCAAAATATACAGGATGCGCTGCTGTATATCGGCAGGGTAGTCATTGCGTGTTAATTCCTGTTGCAACAACTGCGATATGTCAGCAGGTAGTTGCGGCTCACCCTGGGTCGGCGTTGGTAGCATGCTGATCTCGGCGGGTATCTGCTGATCGTCGCATTGCGCAGCTAAACAGGCAATGAGAAGTGCGGCTACATGTTCACAGTTGTAGCCGGTCGGGCAGGAACAATCGCCATCTGCGCCGAACTCGTCTATATCGATATATATCGAATAGCGCGTTGTATCGTTCACTTCACCGCTGACGGCATGCCCCTCTCCCAGCACTTCAATGTCGGATACCTGCCCGTTGAGAAAACAGGCCTCGCCGCGATCCAGTAGATCGTCATCAAATTGATCTTGCAGCCATGTGCGCGTGATATTCATATCAATCCTTATCATGTTCCAACGCCTGACGGCTAATTTTTCACATTCTGATCGTCTTGCTATAACCTCAAAAAATACGGCAGCGCGGTTAACCCTGCACCAACCATCACCAGTAGATAAACATTGGATACAAAGTACGGAAACACCATGAGCGATATACCTGCGAGCAATGGCATGATCATCCGCTGTTTTTTGCCATAGACGAAGAAGCCGAGACCGATGGCTCCGAACAGCATAGCCCACATCAATTGCGCAGTATCTCCCATTTAAGCCTCACCGCCAACACATAGGCTAATCATCTCATGTTAACCACACTTTGACATCCTGATAGCGATATTGCTCCAGTCGCCCGAAATTCGGCAGGCTGCGCGCTTTGATGCGGGTGAATAAGGGAGTGCTGATGCCACACAGGAAACGGGTCAGCATATCGTGGCTCAGTGGTTCACCTGCGACCGCCTGTACCATCTGACAGAGTTCCTGCGGGTTTAATGTGGAGAGTGGCGGCAGGTTTACATCACAGGGTAGCGTGATGGATGCACCCTCGCAGGCAGAGCAGTGACCGCAGTCATCCTGTCGCTGATGGTCGCCAAAATAGTGTGCCAGTTTCAGGCTGAGGCAATCGCCCGCTTCAAAGAATGCAATCATCTGGCTGATGCGGTTGATTTCGTTTTCTTCTTTTTCTTTGAATGCGATGAACAGCGCTTCGGCGAACTCATCGGCATTGAAATTCGCTTTGATGACTTCAAACACATCGGTCATCTGTTTGCTTTGCAGCTCAATATATTGTTTGTCATTGAAATATTCCAACGCCGTCACCACGCGAGCGCGGTCACCGTGATAACGCTGGGCAATGGCATCAATATCCACCGTCGCCCATGTCCGGGCTCGCTGTGATCCATCCAGAATAGCTTGTACAAAAGTGCGTCTTTCACCTTGGAAGTGAACCAGCAGAGCCGCTTCGGAAATCAGCAATTTATAACGATAATCCGCATAATAACTATAGAGTGGCTTGATGATGTGACGCATTTCAAGGTAAACAAGCAGGGTTTTTAACGGCAACGGACGGATATTGGATGCCCGGGATAAGGTGTTGATCATCACTTCCCATGTCGCTTCCCTTTTCGACCCGGCCTGCATGATCTCCTGCAATACGCTACGGATACCGCTCAACTCCGGCGTGTCGCCATAAACAAAATTTTCCAGCACATGCACGCCGTTACGACCAGCCAGCATCAGACAATCAGAGTCCAAGCCATCGCGACCGGCGCGGCCAATTTCCTGGCTGTAGTTTTCGATGGATTTGGGCAAATCATAATGAATCACATGGCGAATATCGCTTTTATCAATGCCCATGCCAAAGGCGATGGTGGCGACAATACAATCGATATCCCCCTGCATAAACTGCTGCTGAATCGACTGACGCAGATCGTGAGCCATGCCGGCATGGTAAGCATGCGCGCTGATACCGGCCTGATGCAAGGTGTTCGCCACAGCTTCGGCGCTGTGTTGCAGGGTGACATAAACAATGGCGGATTGGCCGCGATGTGACTGCAGCCAGTGACTTAGATAACGGTCTTTTTCGGGCTCAGGCTGCGGTTGCACATGCAGTCGCAGGTTGGCGCGGTAAAAGCCGGTGGCGATCACATTGGCCGCAGTAATATCAAATTTCTCACGCATATCCTTGATCACAGCAGGTGTGGCGGTGGCGGTGAGCAGCAACACCTGCGGAATGTTCAGCGCTTGTTGGTAATGCGGTAGTTTCAGATAATCGGGACGGAAATTGTGCCCCCATTCGGAGATGCAGTGTGCTTCATCAATGACCAGCAAGGATACGGGAGTGCGGGCGATAAACAAACGAAAGCGCTCGTTTTTCAGCCGCTCGACAGAAATCATCAGAATTTTAATCCGCCCCTGCGTGACCTGTTGCATGACTGCACTGGATTCTTCACGGCTCTGGGTGCTGTCGATGCTGGCGGCGGGGATATTTCGCGCCTGCAAAAATGCCAGTTGATCCTGAATCAATGCCAGCAGTGGTGAGACCACCAGGGTGAGATGCGGCAGGTGCAGGGCAGGGAGTTGATAACACAGCGATTTGCCGGAGCCGGTTGGGAAAATGGCCGCTGCAGATTGGCCGCCAATAATCGCGGCAACGACTTCAGCCTGCCCTTCACGAAAATCATCGAAGCCGAAATAGCGTTTTAATGTTTGGCGAGCCTGCATTAATGCACGGATCGACCCGGAGCGCCGCAGCATTTTTTGAATTTCTTGCCCGAACCGCATGGGCAGGGCTCATTGCGGCCAACCTTGGTGCTGCACACAGGTTTATGCATTGCCTCTGGATGGTATTCCGTGCCACTGTCCAAAGCGTGATTGACCAATACATCAATGGCAAACGACAGGCTTTCGAGGCTTCCCTCCAGTAGTTTATCCTGCTCGACAGGCGTGACTTTTCTACCGGACATGGTCAGCAGATCATCGGCTTTATGTGGATCGGACAGCACCATGATGGTGGTGATGGATTCCGTGAAAACGGAGATGAAATGGGATTCCGCCTGCGTCATCCAGTATTGTGGACACAGGCTCATGGCGCGTGCAAACCCCTGACACCATGCTATTGCCATGGGTGTCAGTTCTTTGTCTATGCTGTACAGAGCATCAAACGGGCTATGTATGAATCCATCAAGACGCTCTTGGTTCAATCGATTGTAGAATAGCAACAAGCCTTGTTGCGCGGCTTCGGCTTCCTTGTCGGATTGGAATTCCGGCATGCCACCGTCAAACAGAACCGGATACCATTGGCTGGGTAATATCAGCGCGGGGGTGATGACAATAGCGAACATGAAACCATGCAGGAATTCAGGCATAAATTTACCATCTGCCTTTGTTTCCCTGTTCTCTTGGAAAAAGGGCATCAGTGTATCAAGATCGTCGCGCTCAAACATGCGAAACACGACGGTTAAATAACTCCGCATGCTACATTCAGCAATTAAATTGACGACATCATGCACCGGAGAAAATAATTGCCGGGTAAAGTCCGATATTTCTGCAAGCGGTAGTTCATCTTCAATATCTTTTAGCGTGACATCTTCAGCATCAATGCGTCCGGCTTTCAGGGCGGTAAGTAAATCCTCTTGAAGCTCCTTCAATACAAGTAGCATACAAATATTGGCCAGAGAACTGTATTCCTGTTGAATGAGTATATCGCCGCGTAACCATATCCGAAACCATTCGACCAGCTTCTGGCGCGGCAAGTCACCTTCGAGCATCAGAATGCCCATCGCATTGAGGCAGGACATGCGTGCAAAGCTGTCCATGCCTTCCAGTTCGGCAAAAGATTTCAGGGCATCGGCATCGCCATTGCACACCGAGGCCAGGATTCGACCCAAATCTCTGGTGGATATATTGCCGAGGCTCTCCCACGCCGACTCTCCCTGCGCGGTAAAGTAATCACGGATAACAGGGAAGGCATCGGCATCACGTTTCTCCGCCGCCAGATACATGGCGTAAAACTTCAGTTTGTACTCTGCTTCAGCAGCCTCTTCTATGTTGTTGATTGCATCGGGGCTGAGTTTCAGGGCGGCGTGCAGCTCCATCTTGATATCATCATAACACGTGATCGCTTCATGCAACGCATCCTCCGGCAATGTGTCACCGGGGAAACTTAATCGCTTAATTATGCTCTGGCGGCTCTGCTTTATAGCTTTAGCCTTCATCTGAGGTGACTACATCGAAACAGCGCGGGCAGAGCTCAGCGTGTGTGTCGTGTTGCGCTTGTGCTGGTGTGGCCACATTCCAGCAGCGTGGGCATTTGATGCCGTCGGCAGCTTTAATCGTCAGCGCATCACCGGCTTCTACTTTGGCGATGATGAATAGCTGTTCGTAGCTTTCACCGACCGCTACGGCAAAGCTTGCATTCAGATCGGGGATCGTCACTGCAGCTGCAATAGAGGAACCAATGACTTTATCTTTTTTGGCCACATCCATGGCTGTATTCAATTGATCGCGGGTAGTGAAAAACGCAGCCCATGCGCTTTCATTAATGCTGATTTCTGCTGATTTCTGGAAACATTGCAAGTGGATGCTGTTTTCGTTTGAGCCGGGTAAATGTTCCCAGGCTTCTTCTGCTGTGAATGGCAATACAGGTGCAATCAGATGAATCAATGTGTTGGCAATATCATACAAGGTGGCACGAGCCGAAGCGCGTCGCGGTGAATCGGCAGCATCGCAATAAAGACGATCTTTGATAATATTCAAATAGAAACCACCCAGATCGACCGAGCAGAAATTATGCACTTCCTGATGGATGCGGTGGAACTGATAACCATCATACGCTTCATTGACGCTCTGTGAGACTTGCGCCAAACGATGCATTGCCCATTGATCGAGCGGTTTACGCTCAGCCAATGGAATGGCATTAGCCTGTGGATCGAAATCCGCCAGATTACCGAGGATGAAACGAATTGTATTGCGGATACGGCGATAGGATTCAGCCAGCTGTTTGACGATTTCATCGGAGATGCGGATGTCGGCTGAATAATCGGAAGATGCAATCCACAGACGCAGAATATCCGCACCCATCTGCTGGATGATCTTCTGCGGTGCAATCACATTGCCCTTGGATTTGGACATTTTGTTGCCGTTTTTATCGACCACAAAACCGTGTGTCAGCACGCCCTTGAATGGCGCAACACCGCGTGTTCCGACGCTCTCCAAAAGGGAAGACTGGAACCAGCCGCGATGCTGATCGCTACCTTCCAGATAGAGATCGGCAGGGGAGGATAAATCATCGCGTTGTTCCAGCACACAGGCATGGGTGCTGCCGGAATCAAACCAGACATCGAGAATGTCGCTTTCTTTCTCGAAATCGCTGCCATTACAATCCGGGCATGTTGCACCGGCTGGCAGAAACTCAGCCACATCTTTGGCAAACCAGACATCGGCACCAGCCTGTTCAACTTGCTTGGCAATGGTTTCGATCACCTCAGGTGTCGTAACTTTATGCGAGCCACAGGCACAGCGAATGGCGGTGATCGGTACACCCCAGTTGCGCTGACGCGATACGCACCAGTCCGGC
>CAYOTF010000085.1:9776-11150 GCA_964406805.1 uncultured Zetaproteobacteria bacterium
CGGATACGATTCTCACCCCATGCGGGTATCCAGACGGTCTTTTTGATTTCGGCCAAGGCTTTATTACGCAGATCGTTGTGATCCATGGAGATGAACCATTGCGGCGTGGCACGAAAAATCAGCGGTTTATGGCAGCGCCAGCAGTGCGGATAAGAGTGTTTGATCTGGCTGGTTTCGAGCAGTGCGCCGCAAGTTTGCAGATGTTCCACCATGATCGCATTGGCTTGATAGACATGACGACCTTCGACGATTGGGGTTCCCGCTTCAAACACGCCGGTGTCGCCGACTGGATTGAACGCTTCGAGTCCGTAACGCATGCCGATTTCGTAATCGTCCTGGCCGTGGCCGGGGGCGGTATGCACGGAACCCGTGCCGGCTTCCAGTGTGACATGATCACCAACCAGAATGGGAGCATTCTGATCCAGATAGGGGTGACGGAAGATGCGTTTATCCAGTTTCGAGCCATTGAATGTCGCAACTACATCGCCCTCGCCACCAATGGTGGTCATCACATCGGCGCGCAGGTCTTCTGCTAGAATCAGGATTTCGCCGACGCTTAAATTGCTGTTCTCACCAGCAGATGTGATTTTAACGGCAGAGTATTCGATGGCAGGACCAACCGAAACCGCCAGATTGGCAGGGATGGTCCACGGTGTGGTCGTCCAAATGACAATGGATATATCACCCGTGAGTTGCTTTGAAATGTCACTCAAATTTTCACCGGCAGCGAATTTCACATGGATGGAATGGGAAGTATGATCTTCATGTTCCACTTCCGCTTCTGCCAATGCCGTGGCACAAGAAACACACCAGTGCACCGGCTTCGCACCCTTGTACAAACCACCATTACCGAGGAAACGGCCAATTTCACGCACCGTATTGGCTTCAAATTGATAATCCATGGTGATGTACGGATGATCCCAATCTCCAGTAATACCGAGGCGTTTAAACTCTTCGCGCTGCACATCAATTTGTCCGCGCGCATAATCACGGCAGGCAGTACGGAATTCGGAATCGGAAATATCTTCTTTCTTTTTCTTCTTCTTTTTGAATTGCGCTTCCCCCATCAATTCAATCGGCAAACCATGGCAATCCCAGCCGGGCACGTAAGGCGCATCAAAGCCCATCATGGTGCGTGAACGCACAACAATGTCTTTTAATACCTTGTTGACCGCATGACCGATATGAATGCTGCCATTGGCGTAGGGTGGGCCATCATGCAGAATGAACTGCGGCGCATCTTTGCGTGCCTCACGAATTTGTTTGTAGAGATCAGCTGTTTCCCACTGCGTCAGGCGTTTCGGCTCATTGGCAGGCAGATTGCCACGCATCGGAAAATCGGTTTTCGGCAGGAAAACGGTATGTTTATAATCA
>CAYOTF010000086.1:0-11029 GCA_964406805.1 uncultured Zetaproteobacteria bacterium
TGCGGACGAATGAACCAGCGAGGGCACAGCAGTATTCATGAATAATTCGGGCTAAATCGCCCTCGTATCATTGAACAATGAAAATGCCGGGCCTTGTGTCCGGCATTTTTGTTAGCTCTACACCCGCAGGCAAAGAACAATCAGCAACACAGCTTAAGAACACACAGAGTCACGGAGTATCTATGCAAAAACAGCTTATTGAAGATATGAAAGCAGCCATGAAAGCGGGTGAGAAAATGCGTTTATCCTGCATTCGCATGCTGCGCGCTGCGATGAAAGATAAAGAAATCGAGCTTGGTCATGGGCTCGATGATGTCGAAGCGATGGCCGTGGTTTCCAAGTTACTCAAGCAGCGCAATGATGCAGCCAAACAATATGCTGATGCTGATCGTGCCGACCTGCAGGAGCAGGAGCTGGCTGAAGCGGTTGTGTTTCAAGCTTATTTGCCTGAACCAATGACTGACGATGAAGTCAATAGCATTATTGATCAGGCCATTGGCGATAGCGGAGCGAGTGGTATGCGCGATATGGGTAAGGTCATGGGGATCGTGAAAAGCAAAACAGCAGGTCGCGCGGATATGGGTAAAGTGTCGGCCATTATCAAATCACGCCTAAGCTAAGGCAACAAACAAAAACGCGCGAAAAACAGAAACAGCCGCCGCCCCCACTTGCATTTCAACCGTTTCCCCTCTACATAAGGTAATATGGCTAATTTTTCCCCATCATTTCTGGACGAGGTACTGACGCGCACCGACATCATTGCAATCATTGCGCCGCATGTGGAACTGAAAAAGTCCGGCTCCAATTTGATGGGTTTGTGCCCATTTCACCATGAGAAATCACCATCCTTTTCAGTCTCGGCGGACAAACAATTGTATCACTGCTTTGGCTGCGGCGTGGGTGGCGGTGCGTTTCAATTTCTGATGGAGCACGATGGTTACGCTTTCCCCGAGGCGGTTGAATATCTGGCTGAAAAAGCCGGTATGGAAATCCCTCAGGATAACGAGCGTGACCCGGCTGAAGAAACGCGCCAAAAGGGTGCTTACGACCTTTTAAATCGAGCTTCAGCAGCTATGGGTCGCGCCCTGCATGATGAATCGGGGCGTAAAGCGCGTGCATATTTGCAACAGCGCGCTTTGCCCGATGCCATTATTCGTGATTACGGGCTGGGTTACACGCCTGGCGGTTACGGCTTCATGCATCAAATCTTCGGTAAGGACACACGCACCAGTGATGCTCTGGAATCGGTTGGTCTGCTACTCAAGAACGAATATGGTTATGGTGATCGTTTTCGGGATCGCTTGATGTTCACCATTCGTGATCGGCGTGGCCGCGTGGTGGGCTTTGGTGGACGTGTACTCGATGACAGCAAACCCAAATATCTCAATTCCGCCGAAACCGATTATTTCCACAAATCCGATTTACTGTACGGCTTTTCAGAACACCGCGATCATATCCGTAAAAGCAAACAACTGGTCGTGGTTGAAGGGTATATGGATGTATTGGCGTTGGCGGCACACGATTTGAAAATCGGACTCGCACCCTTAGGTACAGCCATTGGCGAGCGCCAAATCCGTGAAATTTTACGCTTGTGTGATTCGCCGGTATTTTGTTTTGATGGTGATCGTGCCGGCAAACAAGCGGCATGGCGCGCGCTGGAACGCATGATGCCGTTATTAAAAGCTGAATTAACACCCCGCTTTCTCTACCTGCCAGATGGCGAAGATCCTGACTCAATCCTGCAATCCGAAGGCCGCGATGCTTTCCAACAGCGGCTCGACAACGACAGCAAACAGGTGCTCGAAACATGGTTGATGGGTTTGAAGCTATTGGCGGGTTCCGGTGCCGATGGCCGAGCACGCATGGCCAAAAAAGCCGACAAAATGCTGGAAAGCATGACGGATCGCTATCTAAGGCAAGCATGGAAGCAGGAAGTTGAGCAAGCCACCGGCATTACTTTAAAATATATGCAACGTAACCAATCAAATCCAGTTGCGCCAGAGCAGCAGCAAACAAGCTCGCCGCTGCCCATACTTACCGATCGCCAAGAGCGTTTTATGGCAGGCTTAATGCAGCAGCCGGAACGTTTTCGAACGCTTCCAAATGTGGCAGATCATTTTTTTATTGACAATGACAGCATGAAATCGTTATATTCGCTCGCTTTTTCGATACAAACGGATGCCGAAGACAATAATACCGACATCGCGAGACAATTGGCACAGGAGTTTCCTGATTGCCAAACATTGATTTCTCGCTGGGTGAATCAGGCCACCGTCCTACAATTTGAGTTTAAAAGCCTATCATTGGACATGGAGTTCAATGGTATCCGTTGGCGCATGAAACAAGGTCTTAACCTGCATGAAACCATTCAGGCCAAACAACGACTCAATGCAATACAGCAGCAGCAACGCACTCTCTCTGAACAGCTTATGGCTGAACGGGCAGATTTAGAACAGTTACAGTCTGAACAAGCACAATCTGAACAATTACAGTCTGTGCAAACACAGTCTGAACAATCAGGCGATACAGGAGCATAACCACATGTCGAAAAAAGATCAGATCACCGTTCGCGAACTCGGCACATTAATGGCCAAAGGCAAACAAGCCGGCTTTATCACCTACGAAGATCTTAATAAACATTTACCCGCAGGCTTGGTGACAGCCGACCGTGTTGAAGAAATTATCAACGTATTCACTGAAATGGGTGTTGAGGTGGTTGATCCTGAACGCGCCCCGACTGGCTCCTATGCCATGCGCAAGGATCGTTTACGCAAAGAAGATTCCGCACTGCGTGCCGACACATCGCAACTCGGTACGGTGGTGCGCATTGATGATCCGGTGCGTATGTATTTACGCGAAATGGGTACGGTTGAACTACTCACCCGCGAAGGCGAAATCGAAATCGCACGCCGCATTGAAGAAGGCCGCTCGCAAGTCCATGAATCGATCTGCTTATGCCCATCCACCTTCCGTGAAATCATGTTGCTCGGTGAACGCATCGCCGAAATTCGCGATGAAGCGTTGGAGCTTGGTGAAGAGCCCAGCTTTCGTGATATTATTGATGTCGAAGAAAAAGTCATCAATGCCGCCGCCATCAAAGAATATGAAAACCGCATGAGCCGCAGCGAAGATGAGGATGATGAGCCGGCAGAAGCGGAAGTTAAACTCGATGGCGAGCAACTCACTGCAGCCATTAAGGCGCGCACCGCCACACCGGATGGTACGCCGATGATGGAAACCATCATCACCAAAGATGAGCAACTGGCTGAAGCGCTGGAACACTTTGGCAATGCCAAATCATATCACGATGATTTTATTGATATTAAAAAGCGACTGGCCAAGCGCCCCAACGATCCCAAGCTGCAGAAAAAAAGCCGCGATGCACTCGATGGCATGCTGCTTGAACTGACCAGCATCCCATTTTCACCGCGTCAGCTGGAGAAGCTGGTGCAGCGCTTTAAAAACGCTATCGACCGGGTACGTCGTTTTGAGCGCACCATTCGTGATTATGCCTTAAAAGCTAAAATGCCGCGTAAATTATTCCTCGAAACATTCCCGCCAAATGAAACCAATGAGCGCTGGATAGATGATAATATCCGACAAAACAAAGAAACAGCCTGGGTAGAAAACATTGAACCGGTGGTGGGTAAAATCAAAGAAAACCAGCGCCGTTTGAAGCGTGTTGAGCAAGAAACCGAAATGGAAATCGCCGAGCTTAAAGATGTGGCGCGCAAGCTGACCATGGGCGAAGCTAAAATGCGTCAAGCCAAGCGTGAAATGATCGAGGCCAATTTGCGTCTGGTGATTTCGATTGCCAAAAAATACACCAATCGTGGGCTTGGTTTCCTGGATCTGATTCAGGAAGGCAATATCGGTCTGATGAAAGCGGTCGAAAAATTCGAATGGAGGCGTGGTTATAAATTCTCCACCTATGCAACATGGTGGATTCGTCAGGCTATCACCCGCTCCATTGCCGATCAGGCACGCACCATCCGCATCCCGGTGCACATGATTGAAACGATCAACAAGATGATGCGCGTATCACGTCAGATTGCCCAGAATATCGGCCGTGAACCGACACCGGAAGAGCTGGCTGAACATCTGGAAATGACCGTTGAAAAAGTCGAGCAAATCCTCGAAGTTGCCAAAGAGCCTGTATCTCTGGAAACACCGATTGGTGATGATGAAGATTCACAGCTGGGCGATTTTGTGGAAGATGACAATGCTGAAAACCCACTCGATGCGGCAGTCGGCGCAGCACTGGCTGAAACCACCCTCGATGTGTTGAAAAATCTGACTGACCGCGAGCAGAAGGTCTTACGCATGCGTTTTGGTATCGGTATGAACACCGATCACACACTCGAAGAAGTGGGTAAACAGTTCGGCGTTACACGTGAACGCATTCGCCAGATTGAAGCCAAGGCGTTGCGCAAACTGCGTCACCCGTCACGGGCTCAAAAGCTGAAAACCTTTGCCGATTCACCGGAATCCGCCATTCAACTCGAAGGCAGTATCCGCTAAAACGAAAAACAGAACATAAAAAGAAAAAACAGAAAAAGGGGGCATTCGCCCCCTTTTTTTATGCTCTGAACTTACCCACTGCTGCTTATTTTGTAACAGGCTGACGGGATGCTTGAAGCCCCTGTAAACTGCGCGAAGCGAGCCCCTGACCCCGAACATCTAATAATTCCCTGGGAAATTAACTAGACGACCGGTCTATTCTCGACTATAATGCGCCTTATGAAGCGTGAACAGATTGATACTCGACAGCATATTCTTAACTGCGGACAATTACTGATTGCCGAAAAGGGATTTGCGGGTGTTGGTTTGAGCCAAATTCTGAGCGATGCGAAGGTTCCCAAAGGCTCTTTTTACCACTACTTCGCTTCGAAAGAGTTGTTCGGAATTGATTTACTTGAATCCTATTTCACCCACTATCTGGAGCGACTCGATACACTCTTTGAGCATACGGGTAAGGCTGGAGCAGAGCGCCTGATCAATTATTTTGATCTTTGGATAGAGACCCAATCAGGCAATGATTTACAATCCAAGTGCTTGATCGTGAAATTGGCGGCCGAAGTGTCCGATCTTTCGGTTGCCATGCGGACCACGATGATGCACGGCACGGATGCCATTTTACTGCGTTTAACGCGGTGTATTTCTGACGGCCAGGCAGACGGTTCAATAAGCAATAAACAAGCTGCTGAGAAACTCGCATTGTTGCTCTATCAGACATGGCTGGGGGCGACCCTGCTGGCTAAATTACGTCACAACGAGAGCACGCTGCAAGCCGCTATGAATGAAACACATAGACTGCTAAATCCAAAGCAATGATCCACCTGTAGCGATTTTAAAACCGCTTATATTTTTAACATTAAAATAGACGACCGGTCTATTAAAGAGAGAAAACCATGCAAAATTTTGATTTCTATAATCCCACCCATATCGTTTTTGGTCAGAATCGTATCAGCGATCTGGATGTGTTGGTTCCGGCCGATGCACATGTATTGATTCTTTCCGGCGGGCAGAGTGCACGTAAAAACGGCACTCTGGAAAAAGTTAAAAAGGCTCTTGGCAAACGCAAAGTCAGTGAGTTCAGTGGCATCGAGCCTAACCCAAGCTACGAAACCCTGATGAAGGCTGTCGAACAGGTTAAAAAGGATGGCATCGAGTTTTTACTCGCGGTAGGTGGTGGATCGGTCATCGATGGCACCAAATTCATTGCTGCTGCGACACTGTATGAAGGTGATCCGCAGGAGATACTCTTCACCTTTGGTAGTAAAATAAGCAAGGCATTACCTTTTGGCAGTCTTCTGACTCTGCCTGCAACCGGCTCTGAAATGAATAGTGGCGGTGTGGTCACGATTAAAGCGAAGGCTGCCAAACTACCCTTTGGTAATGCTCTGCTTTATCCGGTATTTTCAATTCTTGATCCGGATCAAACCCACACCTTGCCACAACGCCAGCTGGCCAATGGTGTGGTTGATGCCTTTATTCATGTGATCGAGCAGTACCTGACCTATCCTGCTGGCGGTCACATACAGGATAGGTTTGCCGAAGGCTTACTATTAACACTGATAGAATATGGCCCGCAAGCCGTTCATTCAGCGGATTATACCGCTCGAGCTAATTTGATGTGGACTGCCTCCCTGGCACTCAATGGCTTGATTGGTGCCGGCGTACCGCAAGACTGGAGCACACACATGATCGGCCATGAACTCACCGCAAAATACAATATTGATCACGCTCGTACACTGGCAGTTGTATTGCCTGCTATGATGCAGGTGCGACGGAAAGCCAAGCATGAAAAACTACTGCAATATGCGGAACGGGTCTGGAACATTTGCGAAGGTAGCGAAGATGAGCGGATTGACGCAGCCATTGCATGTACGCGTGAGTTCTTCGAATCCCTTGATGTGCCGACCCATCTTTCTGACTATGCTATTGAATCCGATGGTATTACCGCCATTCTCGATCAACTTAAAGCTCACGGCATGGTAGCGCTTGGTGAACACAAGGACATTGACCTTTCGATCAGCCGCCAAGTATTAGAGGCTGCACAATGAATAAGGCTGGCAAACGCATGCCCTTTCGGATGGCACGGGACTGCTCAAACTGAATCAACTTGATCACCCTTCTCTTGCACTTGGCGTGCTCGGCATGCCCGGCTTCACCGCTTACATGGGCTTGCTCGATATAGGACAGCCCAAGAGCGGTGAAACCATCGTTGTCGCCGCTGCGACCGGTGCAGTAGGAACCGTCGTCGGTCAGGTTGCAAAATTAAAAGGGTGTTGGGTTATCGGCATTGCCGGTGGCGCTGAAAAATGCCGCTACGCAGTTGAAGAGCTGGGTTTTGATGCCTGTCTTGACCATCATCATCCAAAACTTGATTCAGAACTGGCCGCTCATTGCCCTAAAGGCATCGATATCTACTTCGAGAACGTCGGCGGTGTCGTATTCAAAGCCGTCTTACCCCTGCTTAACTCGGGCGCACGCATTCCGGTCTGTGGGCTCATTTCCCAGTACAATGCTACGGAACTACCAGCAGGCCCTGGCTATTTCTTGCGTGCAAGGGGCGCGCATTGCACGGTGATGTTAATTACGGCTCTGCTTTCCAAGATTGAACGGGTGGTGAAGTTTGTATCCCCTACCGATTAAAGTCTCAATATTATGAATGCCGCGATGATAGTGCTTGTGCTATTACTATAAAACTTGACCATGCTAGCGCGACTGAAGTCGCACCTCCAAAAAATTTAATGTGACACGATTATGCTGAAGATCCTCTTATTTTTTAATCAAATCCACAGCCTGCAAGCTCTGGCCGCGCAACGCTTTCGAATCATCGGACAACAAATACAAATAGGCTGGCACCACAGTGCTAGCTGCGGGCACTTCGCTCGGATGCATGCCAGCAAACGTGCGTTTGAACAACTCGGTGCGCACACGCCCCGGATTCAAGGTATTAAAGCGATATGGCTTTCCCGCATGCTCTTTTTGCCACATCGCAGCAGCATAAGCCAGCGCCCTCTTGGCCATGCCATAGGCATGCCAGTTGGTCTGATCCTCATCAACCATATCGCAGCTGCTAAAAATAATAGAAGCTGAATCGGCACGCCGGAGCAACGGCAACATCATTTGTGTCAGCATATTTGGTGCGGTCAGGTTAATGTCGAGCGCTTTTCTGAAGGCATCGGTCTTGATATATTGCATCGGTGTACAACGATCAATTTCAGCTGCGCAATGCACCAGACCATCGAGATGTGGAATCTGATCTTTCAAACTCAAAAACAATTTTCCGTAATGATCAAAATCCGTCAAATCAAATGGCACACACAGACAACGCCCACCAAGCTCTTCGATGCGTTCAAGCGTGTGCTGCAGCCCTTCTTCCTTGCGGCCAAGCGCAATAACACTGGCTCCCGCTTCACCGAGCGCTGCAGCCACATGCGCGCCAATGCCATCGGATGCACCTGTCACCATGATAATCTTATCCTGAAATGCTTTCGACATGCTCACCCCCACCGTGGCGGCATCTTAACCCGCATTATTCATGAATTCTACCGCGCCCTTGCTTGTTTCTTTGCCCGCAACGAATTTTTACTCAGGCGGCCGTAAACATGGCTACGCCCTTTTTCGCCTCTTCTTTGCTTGACTCAAGCAACGATGCCATGCCTGCAAAAGGCACATGTTCTGGTGCATAGCCCATGATTTTTTCCAAGGTTTCAAACACATTCACGCCACTGCTCACTTCAATTTGATCTGGCCTAAATTGGCCTGGATGCTCCAGACCGGCAGAATGCGCCAGCGAATATAACTCTTCCCTAAATCCACGCAGGTATTCGGCCAATCGTGTGGCTTTATTGTCAATCACCAAACCACGCATTTTCTTAGGATCCATGGTCGTAATGCCGGTAGGACAATGACCGGTATGACAAGCTTGTGATTGAATACAGCCCAACGACAACATGGCTTCACGGGCAATATTGATACAGTCACAACCCAGTGACAATGCGATCACCGCACGATCAGGAAAACCCAGTTTTCCGCTGCCAATCCACACCACATCATTGGCAATGCCTTTGGTTTGAAAGGTTTGATACACACGGGAAAATCCAATTTTAAACGGCAGAGACACATGATCCGAATAGGTCAACGGTGCAGCTCCCGTCCCCCCTTCACTGCCATCAATGACAATAAAATCTGGCCCACAATCACCCTGAATCATTCTATCCGACAATTCGTCCCAAAACTCGGATTCCCCCACCGCTGATTTGATACCAACAGGCAAGCCTGTGGCATCAGCAATACGTTCGATAAACGCAATCATCGAATCAACATCATGAAACTGGCTATGTGAAGCGGGTGATATACACGCCTCTCCCTCCGCGATGCCCCGAATCCTGGCAATTTCAGCTGTTACTTTCGCTGCCGGTAATACACCACCTTTGCCCGGCTTGGCGCCTTGCGATAATTTAATTTCAATCGCTCTAATTTGTGGGTTTTCTTTCACCTTCTGACACACAACATCCAGAGAAAATGCACCCGAAGCATCACGCGCACCAAAATAACCCGTACCCAATTGCCATACCACATCTGCACCAAGCAAATGAAAGGGGCTAATGCCTCCTTCGCCCGTCGTATGATATGCACCGGCTTGTGCTGCACCCAGGTTCAACGCTGAAATAGCATGTTTACCGAGTGCCCCATACGACATGGCCGAAATATTGATAATGGATTTTGGCCGAAATGGACGCTTGCGGCCATGCGCCGCCCCCATCACTTTCATGCATGGCATAGTGGTTGGATCGCCATCGGAAAGAATGATTTTATCAGCCGGAAACGGAAATGCCGCATGTTTAATGATGGGATAGCCGATACCATATTGTTGTTCTGTGGTACCAAATCCAAAATGATTATCCACCTTCTTCGCTGTTCGATATACCCACGAACGCTCATCGCGATTAAAAGGTTGCTCTTCTTTATCGTTGGTCACCCAATACTGACGCATACCAGGGCCAACCTTTTCCAAAATATAGCGTGCATGCCCAATGACAGGATAATTACGCAAAATGGTGTGTTTCTCCTGTCTGAAATCCCAAATACCCAACGCAACAAGCAACAAAACAACAATAGAAATAAATGTTAACAACATACCCCCCTCCTAAATCAGCGTTTCTCTCGCTTACTCAGCGTAGATGATTTGTATCGCAATACAAGTATCAACAAAGAATCCAAGTGGCCCTGTAATCATTCACACGTTTATCCGACCGCCCGCACATGATAAAATCACCCATGCTAAAAACATTGTTTTTACTCACCTTTCTTGTAATGTCTAATCTATCCGCAGCCAGTGAACTGGATTGGTCCACATACTCCCGCTTACTTCAAGCCTATGTTCAGCCAGGCAGTAAACATCACATTGCGCTCAACGTGGTAAACTACCAAGCTTTGTCCGCAGACAAAGACTGGCCTAAAGTGTTAGATGGGTTAGCACAATTTAACACGAATCAACTGCACACACGGGCTGAAAAAATCGCTTTTTGGATCAATGCCTACAATATTTTAGCCCTTGATATGGTGATCAGACATCGGCCAGAACAATCCATTCGCGATGCTGGCAGTATTTTTTCTCCTGTTTGGAAAAAAGATGCTGGTATCGTCAGCGGGAAAATGCGTACATTGCATGAAATCGAGCATAAAATCCTACGTCCCATAGGTGAACCACGTATGCATGCAGCCATTGTCTGCGCTTCGGTAGGTTGCCCCGACCTCAAACCCTCAGCTTATGATGCCGCCCACTTGGGACAGCAACTCGATGAACAAGTCATATCATTTCTCATGCATGCCAACAAAGGTGTACGCATCGAAGATAATACATTGCACATCTCCAAAATATTCGATTGGTTTGAAGATGATTTTCAGGTTCAAGGCGGAGTGCTCGCATTTATTCACAAGTACCGTAATGATGTAAATACCAAGATGACAATCACAGACTATCTGGACTACGATTGGTCATTGAACACGATCTCAGCTAAAAAAGAGTGAGCTTAGTCTTGTTTCGCATGAATGAACTGATTGGCATGAACACTAATTAAAGGCCATAATATGTTATATTGCAAGTATGAATTCAATATAAAGCAACAGCAATGACCACTATATTGATCACTAACTCTTGCCGGTGAAATACCTGCCAAGCTTGCTACTTCTTGCAAGCTCATATTGCATGCTCGGCACAATAAAAAAAACCACGTGATAAGCGTCGCGATGAACGCGCCAATCCAGCTATTGCTCCACCCCAAGTGAAAAATTCGATTGGTTTGAGGATGATTTCCAGGTTCAAGGCGGTGTGTTCGCATTTATCCATAAGTATCGCAATAAACAAAGGGTAGCGTCCCCTTTTCCCCAATGGCAACAAAGGGTAGCGTCCCCTTTGCCAAGGGTAGCGCCCCCTTTGCCGCCCTTTGCCGGGTAGCGTGTCCGCCGTCAATTACTTTGTCCGGTCGGCGACAATTAGGATGGCCGGTTTTTG
>CAYOTF010000087.1:0-5125 GCA_964406805.1 uncultured Zetaproteobacteria bacterium
CAGTTATGGCGAGATCGCCGGCGCGGTCGGCATCGGCCGCTCCCGTGCGCGCGACATGGTGCGCACGCTGACCGCCGAGGGCGAGATCCTGCGCGCGCCAGGCGATCGGCGGCGCATGTCTTTCCCAGGGCTCGAGCAGCACGTCAGCGAGGGCGACGCGATCCTGGCACTGCGTGCGGCCGGCTGGACGGTGAACCCCGATGGCCAGGTGTTCGAGCGGTCAACGGCCAGCACATTTCCGCCACTGCCGCGGGTGCCCGAACTTGAGCAGACACCCGTGACAGACGACGGGGGTCAGCAAAATGTCGGACAGCAATCCAGCCGAGGCGAAGGTGATGCGCGCGATCATCGCGCGCCACCGCAAACAGGCACTGGCTGAGCGGGCCGAGGCGAACGCGGCGTCGGCGAAGCAAGAGGTGAGGGGTGTCGGCTGGTCGACCAAGGCCCCCAAGAAGCGCAAGCCCAGCCCGCTCGAGAAAAGCATCGCCGATGACATCGCGCTCAACCGTCGGCGCTGGGCAGAGAAACATCCAGATCGTGCGGCAGCAGAGCGGTCACTGCGGAAATCCCGAGCGGAAATGCACGAGCGCTGGGATCATAAGGCGCACGGTACGCCGGAAACCCATGAACACCACAAGCACCACCAGGACGGTGCGCTGGCCCAGCTCTACCTTTCCGGCTCGATCGACGCCGAGCAGCTTGCCTCGGCCGTGGAGATCGCCACGGTTGCGGAGCGGATCGGTGCCGACGTGACGGTGCGAACCTCCAGCGTCGAGACACGCGTCGACCAGACGCGCAGTGGCGATGGGACCTTTTACGAGGCATTGGGCGCGGTGCGGCGCGAAATGGCCTATTCGCGCTGGCGACGCGAGGTGCGCGGGCCGATCGCCGCAGTCCTAGACATGATCGTTGGCGAGACGGTCGGCTATACCGTGGTGGCGAATCGTTATGGGATGCACAACCGGCGTGCGAAGCGGTTGTTGATCGACGCGCTAGACCTATGGCCGCAGATATTCGGCACGGTGTGCAAAGACGTCGATGCGGCGACGCTGATCGCCGCGCATGCCGGTATCTTGAGCTAAATCACGCTAAGAGAGACGCCGAAATATTCGCGCATGGCGGCGCTCTCCAGCAAAGCTGTGATGATGATTGCGACCGGCCCCGGCACAGCTCGATCGCCATGCTCCCATTTGTAGATTGTCCGCGCTCCCGACACACCGACCAATCCGGCCAACTCCTCTGCGCTCAGACTGAGGGTAGCACGCGCCGCCAGAACCTCTGCGCCGGTCATTTCGGATCAATCCATGCCCAGGCGGCGCAGCGCTCGAAATCGCCAAGCCAAGCCATCGCGCCATGGTCGGTCACCGCAGCCGGCAGCAGCAGTGCTGCGCACCACGGCGCAGGAGGCTCGTCGAGTGCCGGCGCGTCCGGGTCAATCCTATGGCGCAACGCGATCATCTGCCCCCAGAGCGCGCGCGACGGTCGTGCAGCCACGGCGATCGTCACCAGCGGCACATCATCGCGCGAGACCGTGCACAGCGCGGCACGGCGCGACCCGAACGGCTCAACATGCAGCCGATAGCCGGGGACCGGCATGTCGGTATCCCCCCCGCCAGCGACCGCATCGGCGACTAGCTCGCGCGTATGCTCGATCGCTGCGTCGTCCACCTCGTGCAGCCATGAGCGGCGGAGATCCCCCGTGTTGAGGGTCAGGTGGTTGAGGTAGGTCATGTGGTCGCCTAACTGTTCGCCAGCAGCATGATGTCGATCATGCTGCTGGCTTGCTGACGGGTGAGGCCTTTGGGGATGTCCGCAGGATGCCGGTTTGCTCGCCGCATGAGATCGGCGAGATATTCCAGCTGTCGCCGCGTGGCGGGCGGCGCGCCGCGTTGACCGGCGCGCCGCCCGCCTTTTTGGCTGGCCATCTGTTTTTGTCTTTTACCAAAGACATAGTGGTAGCTACCGCCCGTTTCGGGACGTTTGAGCAGGGGGGCGTCCCCGCCGCGAGATCCGTCAGGGGCCAGGCTGCGATCCTTGGGGAGCCAATAGCTGAGATATGGGTTGTCTACCATTGGTCGCCATGACCAGACTACCAGAGAGCCTGCCACAGCTGCGTCTGATAGCCACCGCTCAAGACTGGCTCTCGGCGCGTCCGCATCCAACCGCTCACGCTCAGCATCAAGCCAGCGCCGATTTGCCGACACTACACCCAAACTGTCGCCGTTAATCGGCGGATAATGATGCTCGGTCATGTCCCAGGCACCGTCGCGCCATGCTCGGTTGATTAATCGAGACCGCAGGATAGACATGCTCGACACGCCTATGGGCATAACAATTCCGTAACCTCGGTGGGCCGCGACAATTCCGAGGTCGATCTCGGAGATGGGGTCGGCGATCATATCGCAACGCTCTCGCCAATAGTGACGCGACGCACGGACAGTCGCAAGTGCTGGGTCGCTATCCGGCACCGCATCGCTTTTTTGGGATCGGCGGAATGGGGTTTCGACATAGCCTGCCGCGAGCGTATCGCGGCAGGCTATGACCGTACGAAATTTGACGGACATTACAGCGGTGCCCCATTAACGGTAGGGATTGTAGCCATCGCCTCCCTCATTCATCCCGTCAAAAAATGCACGGCCAGCGGCGTTGGTGGCGGCCGTCTCCGATACCCAGGCGGCATAGCGCGCGCGCTCATCGGTACCCTTGGCGTAGTCCGCAGCCGTCAGGCCGATCTGCGTGTACTTGCCATCCACCTTGCCCTGCACATAGGCGGCATAGCCGGCCGCCTTAAGCCCGGAGACGAGCGGGCGCGCGAAGTGCTTGGGGTTGGCCTCGATCTCGGCGACGGTGATCACCGTCGCATAGGCGGATGCTTCGACGCGGGCGCTCTTGGAAATGATCTGCACGTGGCCGCCGGTCTGGACGACATCGAACAGCTCATGCGAGCGGAGGTTGGTAGCGGCGGGAACGAAATCGGCCATCGTCTGTCTCCTGCGCCCCGTTGTGGCGGCGCCCCCTTTCGGCGATCACCGCCGATGCAGTTTATATAGGCCCATTGGGCCTATGTATCAAGCGATACCTTGCGAAAATTTGGACGCGATAAAAAATCATTGGGGGTACACAAAAACGCCCCTGCCAAAATGGCCACGTAATGGCCTATTTCGACCCCGCGACAATTGCGCCTGACGCCCACCGCCTTCCCCCGGGCCGGTGGGCTTTTTTTGTATCTGGAGCGCTTCCCCATGCCCCAGTCGCGCGTCTCCCGCTCTTCCCCTGGCGGGTCCATTGCCGATCAGCTCGAGCGTTTGACGCCCGATTGGGATCGGCTGGTGCACGACGCGCGGCGGCGGGAAGAGGCCGCGACAGGGCGTCCGGATATGCCTCTCGATGACCTCGAAGAGCGAGCGCAGCAGCTCGTCCGCGCAATTGTCGCCCCCTTTCGTGGAGACCGCCGATGACCACGCTCGCGATCCTTCGTGATTTCATCTCGACCATGCCCGGCGAGGAAGCGGTGATTTCGAAGGCGAGC
This sequence comes from uncultured Zetaproteobacteria bacterium, assembly GCA_964406805.1. Taxonomy (GTDB): domain Bacteria; phylum Pseudomonadota; class Zetaproteobacteria; order Mariprofundales; family Mariprofundaceae; genus Mariprofundus. The sequence continues at coordinate 3,530 of CAYOTF010000087.1, forward strand.
CTGGTGGCGATCGAACGCGAGCTCACCACCGCGAGCGTCGCTGCGGCGCGAGTGAATATTGATGCCGGCGTGAACAGCGTCATCGATGGGCTGCTGACGCCGAACGCAGTGCGCGGCTTCGCGTGAATCGCCAGCTGGCATCTCTCCTGGTCGGGAGCCGAACACGGCAGGAAGTTTCGCCGACCGCGACCGTGCAGGGCACCCTGCCTGCGGGCACCGCCGGGGCATCGCCATCTGTTCGCGGCCGTGCGGCCACGGTTTTCCGCCAGATATTCTGACCGGGGCGGAGGGGGTCTCCGCCTAGGCCTGGACGACTATACCTCTGGGATGCCCTTTCCCGATAGCAGAGCATTTCGCGAGGGCGAAGTAGCAGTCATCGGACACGGGATGACTTGCGTTATCGCCGCAGCGGGTTTGTGGCGCTCTGGCATCGTCACATTTACCGATGGCCAGGGCTCGCTGAAAAAGCAGCTTCGTCGAGCAGCTGCCTTTGAGGTGGTGGTTTTCGCCGAGGCGCTTGACCGCTTTATTGTCCGCGACATGCTCAGCGGCAATCAGCGCAACGCCGATCGGGTGGAAGTTCTTCCGACGCTTGTTGCGGACGCACTGTTGAATGGTTTCGACAAGCAGGAATGAGGTGGATCGATGGTCGAGTCTTCCCGTCCCGTAACGATCGACGTCGCTGGCACTCCCTACATCCGCGACGCGAAAGGGAACCTGGTGCCGCTCGCTTCGGTAAAGGCCGCCGATCTCCTGATGGACGAGACGGTGCGCGGGATCCTTGACCAAGCGCAAGAACTCTCGACGACGATCGCCGCGTTCAAAGCCGAAACCTTCGAACGCGTGGGCGCGCTGCAGGCTCTGATCGCCCAGAATTACGGCGGCACCGTCGGCGGCAAGAAGGGCAACATCACGCTGATGTCGTTCGACGGCTGCCAGAAGGTGCAGGTTCAGGTGGCCGATCTGCTCGAATTCGGCCCGGAATTGCAGGCGGCAAAAGGCCTGATCGACGCCTGTCTCACCGATTGGGCGGTCGGCAGCGCGGTTGAGCTGCAGGCGCTCGTCAACCGAGTCTTCCAGGTCGACAAGGAAGGCAAGATCAACCGCGCCGAGCTATTCATGCTGTTGCGCGTCGAGATTGCGGACGAGCGCTGGGTTCGCGCGATGGACGCGATCCGCGATTCCATCCGCGTGATCGGCTCGCGTACGTACGTTCGTTTCTATCAGCGACCCGCGCCGGATGCGGCATGGTCAGCCGTCACGATCGATCTCGCCGCCGCGTGACCGCGATCGATATCCGCCCGAACCTGAAGCCTCTGCAGCGCGCGTTCATCGCGCTCAGCGCGAAGCAGGTGCCGTTCGCCATGTCGCTCGCGCTGAACACGCTCGCAAAAGGCGTTGTTGGCATTGAGCGAGAGGGGGTGCTGGAGACGTTCGATACGCCCACGCCGTTCACACTCAATGCCTTCCGCATGGAAGCGGCTACAAAAGCCAGCCCTCGCGCGCGGGTTGCGGTGAAGGACATCCAGGCCGCCTATCTCGAGCCCTATGTTGTCGGTGGCAATCGCTCGCTTGGCACAAAGCGCGGGATGATCG
>CAYOTF010000087.1:5140-9026 GCA_964406805.1 uncultured Zetaproteobacteria bacterium
CGGGGTGAACCAGTATGGCAATCTTAGCCGGGGCAAGCTCGCGGCGCTGAAGGCGAAGCCGAACGTCTTTATCGGTCAGGTTACATTCCGGAACGGGAAGCGGGCTGGCCAGCCGATCTACGGAGTTTGGCAGCGCTCCGACACGCCGCGCGGCAAACGTCACGACGGAGATTATGGTACCCGCGGCAACAGTCAGGGAAAAGTCTATGGTGCCCGGACCACGCTGAAGCTCTTGATCGAGTTCGACGACACCTCACCGGTGGCGAAGCATCTGGATTTTTACGGGGCGGCTGAACGGTATGTCCGCGCAAATGCGTCGCAGGCATTCGACGCCGCGCTCCGACGCGCCTTGGCCACAGCACGGCCGAAGTGATGAAGATCGCAAAATGACGATGAGCCTATCGCTCCCGCCGATTATCTTTCTGGACATCGACGGCGTATTGAACGTCAACAAGGTGGTGTGGCGTACGCTGCCTGTCGGCCTGCCCAAGCCAGGGCGTGCCTACAAGCGCCCACCGCGACGGCTAGAACGGGAACGCGAGTTCAGCTGCCATGCTGTCACTCAGCTTGAGCGTCTTGTCCGGCAGACTGGAGCGCTACTTGTGTTGTCGAGTTCGTGGCGACTGCGCCAAGGTGCACGGGAGACGCTGGCGGGTCATGGTGTCATCGGGCCTTGGCATGACGATTGGCGCACGGATGCGCTGGCGGGTGGCCGCGGAGCGCAGATCAGCCGCTGGCTCGCCCGTAATGGATCGCCTCGCCATGTCATACTTGACGACTGGCCTCACGAATTGCGCGAGCATGGCGCAACCTTAGTTCGCATCGACGATCGTATCGGCTTGACGCGCGAACTCGCGAGCCGAGCGGGAGAGATCATCTACCAACAGCGCTTCCAGTGCTCACCGGCCGTGAGCATCGCTGATCAGGTGGCCGCGCACGCTGCAGGCGGCGGGGATCGAGGACGCCGGTAGGAACTTCGTGAGGCCCCGCGGGATATGAGGGCGCTGCGCGCGCCTCGGTGGCCGCTGGGCTACCCTGGCGGGCCGCACGGGCACCCTACGACCCCTGGGGGTCTTTTGGGTCCTTCCAAGCCCCTTCCGAAACGAGGGTATTGCGCGCTCCCGTCCGTTTTCCAGCTGAAGGGTCGAAAAGTTGGTTGCGGGGGGCAACTGGTTGCGGGGGAGGGGCCTATGACACTGCTCTCGCTCACCGCTTTCGCCAAGACGCATGGTGCCTCTCGCCAAGCCGCGGCAAAGTGGAAAAACAACGGCGCTCTGCGGCTTTCGGGCGGTTTGGTCGATGTGGAAGCATCCGATCGGTTGATGCGCGATGCCGGGCTCGGTCGCTTCAAGCCCAGCGGGGCAGGGGCGCAACCCACCCCCGCAACCGGACCCCGCAACCGAACCCGCAACCGAGGCAAGGTTGCGCCTGAAGTCGCGGCCGAGATCGATGAGGTTGTCACCGATCTGCAGGCGGCCGCTGAAGACGGCGAGATCGATGAGGAAATAGCGGGCGGCTTCATTGAGCAGCTGCTCAACGGTCAGTTCCGGAGCAAGGTTCAAGCGAACGCGATCAAGGAGAACGCCCTTGCGCTGAAGCACCTGCTCGCGGCGCAAAAGGAGGCCGGGAAGCTCGTCGATATCGCGACGGCCGAGAAAGTGCTGTTCGACGATCGCCGCGCTGCACGCGACGCCTGGATGGCCTGGCCCGGACGCTTCGCCCCGCTGCTCGCCGCCGATCTCGATATCGACGGCGCAAAGCTGGCGGAGGCGCTGAAGCCCTATGTCCACCAGCAGCTCGAGGAGCTCGGCGAACCCGACCTCGACTTCACCAGCGCCGACGAAGACTGAGCGGCTAAGGCGCGCGAGCCGCAAGGGGTGGACGCCGCCCCCGCGGGTCAGCTTGCCGACATGGGCCGACAAGCGCCGCAAGCTCGCGAAGGAGGCGGGCAGCACATCGGGCCAGTATCGCACCGGTCGCGTCGAGATCGCGCGTGGTCCGATGCTCGCGGTGACCGAGCCGGGCGTGCGAAAGCTGACGGCGGTGGTTGCAACGCAACTGCTCAAGTCGACGCTGATCGAGAACATCGTCGGCTTCCACATGGATCTCGATCCATGCCCGATGCTGATCGTCCAGCCGAAGGACTCGGCCGCGCTGCAATTCTCGAAGGAGCGCATTGCGCCCTTCATCAAGGCGACGCCGGCGCTGCGCGGGCTGATTTCGTCCAAGACCCGCAACGCGGGCGATACGGTCGATTACAAGGCTTTCCCGGGAGGCTTCCTGGGCATCGTCGGCGCCGGCAGTCCGGACAACCTGGCGCGCAGGCCGATCCGGATCATTCTCTACGACGAGATCAACAAGTACCTGCCCCTGAAGGAGGGAAAGCCGACCGATATCGGCGACGAGCGCCTCGCCACCTTCGAATCGAATTCGTTGAGCGTGCGCGTCTGCTCGCCGACGATCACCGGCGAGTGCGAGATCTCGGCGAGCTATGCGACCTCAGATCAGCGCCGCGCGTCGGTCGCCTGTCCCGACTGCGGGCATCGCCAGTTTCTCGATTTCTTCGAGCACGTCCATTGGGAAAAGGGTGCCGAAGGCAAGGTCCACAAGCCGGAGACGGCGCGGATCTATTGCGAGGTGTGCGGGACCGGCTGGTCGGAGGGGCAACGGCTCCGCGCGCTCGGGACGATCAGGTGGCACCAGGCTCGTCCGTTCGAATGCTGTGGCGAGCTGCAACACCCGCTCGATGCCTATGCGGCGGCCTGGGCGGCAGGAGACGACGCCAACGCGATCGACCGGGTCTGGGATTGGTGGAGCGGCCCGCGCTGGGCCGTCTATCGCGCCAAATGCGGCCATTGCGGCAAGTGGGCGGTCCCGAACGAACATGCCGGGTTCCAGGCGTCGAAACTCTACAGCCCCTGGGCGAATGACTCCCCTCCCAGGATCGCGGCAAAATGGCTTGCCGCTATCGACGAGGACGGCAAGCTTACCTTTTACAACACCCAGCTCGCGCTGACCTTCAAGAAGAACACGGGCAAGGCACTTAGCGCCGACGCGCTGCTAAACCGGCGCGAGGTCTGGGCGGCCGACGTGCCGGACGGCGTGGCGATCCTCACCGTCGGGATCGACGTCCAAGACTATCGCATCGAGCTCGAGGTGGTCGGCTGGGGCCGCGACGAGGAAAGCTGGTCGATCGCCTACGAGGTGTTCGAGGGCGAGTTTGACGATCCCCGGCTGCAGGCGCGGCTCGATGAATTCCTCGGCCGCAAATGGCACCGCGCCGACGGTCGCCCCTTCGTCATCACCGCAGGCTGCATCGATTCGGGCGGCCACCACACCCAGGCAGTGTACGATTTCGCCAAGGCGCGCCTGAAACGGTACATCTGGGCGATCAAGGGCGAGAGCGCGCGCACCGGCCAGCGCAACCCCATCTGGCCGACCAAGGTGCCGACCTCGCGGTCGAAGAAGTCGTTTCGCCCGGTCATCCTCGGGGTCAATGCCGGAAAGGACGCGATCCGCTCGTACCTGACCCGGGAAATCCCCGGTCCGGGTTACATGCACTTCACCACCGACCGGGACATCAATTATTTCGCCCAGCTCACGGCTGAACAAATTGAGATCAAACAACTCGGCGGGATGAAATACCGGGTCTGGGTGCTGCCGCCCGGCAAGGCCAACGAGGCCAGCGACTGCCGCGTCTACGCTTATGCCGCGCTGCACGGGATGATGCACCGTGGCTTCAAGCTCAACCGCGAAGCGGAAAGGATCGGGGCACGCATGACGATCGAGCATCAGGCCGTCGTCGCCCCGCCCACTCCCGCCGAGCACGTCACCAGGCCGGAACCGCTGACCCCGACTCCGTCGGCACTGCCTCCTGCAAAAATGC
>CAYOTF010000087.1:9044-9967 GCA_964406805.1 uncultured Zetaproteobacteria bacterium
CCAGGCAGCGTGCGTCGCCTCGCCTGAAGGAGCCGATATGGCCCGGTACGATCCCAGCCAGAGTCTGCTTGCGGGCATGGATACGACCGTGCTGCGCCAGCAGCTCGCGCAGATGCAGCAGGATTACCTAGACCTCAGCGCAGGGCGGAAGGTCGAGAGCGCATCCTACGCCCAGGGCGATGGCGCGAAGAGCGTGAAATATACGGTTGCGACGATCGGCCAACTGGCGATGGCGATCCGGCAACTCCAGGCGCAGTTGGGAATCATCCCGTCACCCCGTCGTGCGATCGGCATCCGCTTCTGATGGCGTTGCCCCCGGCTCTGGTCGACAATCGCGGCCAGCCTATCCCATCCGCGACGATCGCGCGGATTCGCGAAAATGCGCAGCGTGGCAGCAGCCGCATGCGCGGTTCGCTCAGCGGCGGCGGTGCCGGGAATTTCTTCCCCTATGACGCGGCCAATTTCGTTTCGCAGGATCAGGGCGATTGGTATCCGTCGATCCGCTCGCCGGACACCGAGATCAATCTCTATCGCGACCGCATGGCCGCCAAGGCGCGGGACCTCCGGCGTAATGACGGCTGGGCGAGCGGCGCGATCAACGGCATCCTCGATTCCACCATCGGGGCCGCATACCGTTTCGTGTCGAAGCCCGATTATCGCGCGCTGCGCCTTTATGCGAAGGGCTTCGATGCGGTTTGGGCCAACGAGTATCGCCAGGTGCTCGAGGCGAAATGGCGCACCTATTCTGAGGACCTTGGCCACTATAACGACGTCAATCGTCGGCTCACCATTTCGCAGCAGTTCCGCCTCGCGCTCGGTCACAAACTGGTCGACGGGGAGTCGTTGATCGTCGCGCAGTGGCGGCCGGACCGGATCGGCTGCGGTGCCGCGACCTATGCGACCTGCTTCGAAGGGATCGATCC
>CAYOTF010000087.1:9985-11029 GCA_964406805.1 uncultured Zetaproteobacteria bacterium
GAATATGGGGCCCGACACGCGCTACACCCGCGGCGGTGTCGAGATCGACGATGATCAGGTCGCGATCGCTTATCATGTCCGCCGCGCCCACCAGTTCGACTGGTACAATTCGGTGGAGAGCATGCAATGGGATCGCGTCGAACGCGAAGATCCCGATGGTTGGCGCCGGGTCTATCACGATTATGACGCCGACCGCGTCGCGCAGAACCGCGGTGTTTCGATCTTTGCGCCGGTCATCGGCAAGCTGAAGATGCTCGCACGCCTCTACGGCGTGAAGCTTCAGGCGGAAAACGTCGCCGCAGCGTTTGGCTTATACGTCACCTCGCCCTTTGACGTCGAAATGGTCCGCAATGCGCTGGACGATGAGGACCAGGACGAAAGGGCATTCGGATGGTACCAGGACATGCGGTCGGATTTTCACGCCGATCGCGATCTGGAGGTCAATGGTGTGCGGCTCGCAACGCTGGCACCGGGCGAAGACATCAAGTCGGTCGCGCCTGGTGGCGGCCAAGCCGACATCACGCCCTTCGCGCACGAAATGCTGCGCGGCGTATCGGCATGCTTCAACGTCGCGGCGGAAGAGGTCCACAACGACTATTCGGATTCGAGCTGGTCGTCGGCGCGCGCCGGCATCGTGAAGGCGGAGAAGACCTATAATCGCCGTTGCGACGAGTTTGACCAGAATACCGCAACGCCGGTTCTGGCAACTTGGCTCGAAGAACCGTTCGAGCGCGGCGAACTCCCACTCCCCCGCAATGCACCGTCTTACCTCGAAATGCGCACCGCCTATGCGCGTGGCCGTTGGCTCGGTGCTGCGCGTGGCTGGGTCGACCCCGTCGCCGAGCGTCAGGGCGTCGTGCTCGGGCTCGATGCCGGACTCTCCACCATGGAAGAGGAATGCGCGAAGCAGGGCATGGATTGGGAAGAGAACCTCGAGCAACGCGCCATCGAATACCATCGCATGGTGAAGCTCGGTCTGCCGCGGCCGCAATGGTTCGGCAACGAATATACCGCGACGCAGATCGCGGCACCGCAAGCGCCGGA
>CAYOTF010000088.1:0-10904 GCA_964406805.1 uncultured Zetaproteobacteria bacterium
TTTTTAAGCGAGTTAAACGTTGCAAGCCAACGACCTTAAACAAGGCGGCACTAAACAAAGAGACGCCAGACAATAATGTTAGCGGCGTGCTTCTGGCCTACGCCTACCCCGACAGAATCGCCAAACGGCGCAACGGTAACGAAGCACGTTATTTACTCAGCAACGGAAAAGGCGCTGTTATTCCGCCCTATTTACAGCATCATCTACATCAGTATGTTGTGGTCGCCAACCTTGATGCCAAACAGGGTGAAGCCTGTATTTATCTGGCGGCAGATATTAGCGCTGAACAATTGCAGCAATATTTTGTTGATCATATCCAGTGCGAAGAACGCGTTGAATGGAACGACAGCGCACAACGCGTCGAAGTAAAACAGATTAGCCGCATGGGTAAAGTCATGCTGCAGGAATCCATCCTGCACGATGTGAAAAACACAGACACGCAAGCAGCAATACAATGCTGTCTGATGCAGGCCATCCGAGATACAAAACTGGAATGCCTGAACTGGAATACAAAGGCCATCAGCCTGAAACAGCGTGTGCAATGTATGAACTATCAAAGTCAGAACAATCCTGCTGTGAAAAAACAGTTGAAAGATCATCCCCTGCCAGATTTTTCACAACAGGTTTTGAGCGACACCCTGGATGCATGGTTACAACCGCACTTAAGCCATGAAAATAGCCTCAAACAATGTTTCAAACTGGATGTGTATAACCTGCTGTTAAATCAGCTCAGCTGGCAACAACAGCAACTAATCAAGCACACGGCGCCCGAGAGAATCAGCGTACCCAGCGGTTCCTCCGTGTCTGTTGATTACAGCGACCCGGCGCAACCCGTACTGGCCGTCAGGCTGCAGGAAGTATTTGGCCTGTACGACACGCCGACGCTGTTCAATGGCCAATGCAAACTGATGATGCATTTATTATCACCGGCACGTAAACCCATGCAGATAACACAAGATTTAAACAGCTTCTGGAAAACCACCTATCACGATGTAAAAAAAGAGCTGCGCGGAAAATACAAACGCCACTACTGGCCGGACGACCCCTTCACCGCCCAAGCTACCAGTAAAACCAAGAAACAGATGAATCGTGGATAGACGGTCACGCTCCGCTGCTCTCATTCATCCATAAATAACCAAGATTGGCAGTCTGCAAGCGAGGGCGGTAAGTCTGTTCATCCCGCTTCGAGATGCGCCGGAGTATTTATTGTTTAATGGGAATAAGCGAAAAAATTTTCATCCCATTAATGTATCGATCTCCTGGAATTGATTTGCCAGGTAAGATCGAACTACGCAACGAAAGCCGGTTTAGTTCGATTTAAAAATAGCAATGGTGATAATCGTAACGATCGACAATACAGCCAGCGACACCATGGTAACGAAACGCCTTGTGGCTGTTATATCCTTGGCTTCCAGTGCATTGATTTCTTCGCGGCTTATGGACAACGTGTTTTCGATTTCTTTCAGCCTATCGCAGTCGTCTGAACAGGATTCGTAATATTTATCTCTGCAGCCAGAGTTTTCACTTTTATTCTGTTTGATGCGGTTGGCAATGTCAGCGACTTCCTGTCTTAATTTTGAGTACCCATTCACGATGGTAGATACGTTTGCTGATCCTGCATAATCATCTTGAAAAGACCGTATGCTTTCAAGTAGGAAAATAACGGCGCTTTCATTGGCATCGTAAATAGCTCTTTTACAATGACCTATGGCCTTTTCAAGGTTTTCGTCAGGGCTGTCGCCCGATGTTGCTTTTGCAATATGGTAACCGGCATAACGTAGCTCATTGATGCATGGAATATTCAGCTTGGAATCAAGGTACTCAGATTTTTTAAGGTCGATTTCAGCTTTGTCAAATAATGTTACAATTTCTCTGAGCTTGTTTTTCTGCGCCTCACTCAGCAAGGAAATCGTGCTTTGACAGGTGGTCGATCCGAGCATTAATGTCCGAACGCGTTGAGAATTGGCCACGCTGTAGTAACGAGCTGCCGCGTGATAGTTTGCTCACAATCGATTTAATGGTGATTGTCTTCCGTTCTTGCTGTGCTATAGATGGCTTTGAACACTTAAACGCCGCATAAAGTGAATGCAGATTCATGATGCCCCCTTCTCTTTTAGTCATTGCCGGAGGTACAGTCCGCCAATATGTGTTTGGATTAGTATACTCCGCCATTCACTATTAAGAGAGTTTAATCCAGTTTATCAAGCGATCCGAACGATAGCCCTTTCATAGCTCAAAGGGTAATCTTTTCTAGGCTTCGTGTGTTATATAGCCTTAATACTACTTTGAGCAACGACATCGCCCAGTTGGATATAGGTCTCAATGCCTGCCCTGGTGTTGTCCAACATATCCTGGGAGGGAGCCCAGGCTCCTTTTTCTCCACATAACACAACGGTGCTGCCGCCAAAGAGGAAATAGCCTTTTTCATCGCCCTTTTTAAACGGTTGGGATTCATCAAAGGATTGCACGATTTTACCCACACAGGTGGCTCCCACTTCAATATAGGCCAGCTTGCCAAAATGTTCGGTTTCCAGGATCGAAACACGCCGTTCATTTTTGATGAAAATATCCTGTCTGTATTTCAAGGCCAATGGATTGACGGAATGCAGGTTGCCGGGAACAGCAAATGCCTTAAGCGTGTTGCCATCATCGGGATAGTGGTAACGATGATAATCAACAGGGCATAATCTTGCGATCATCAGTGGGCCTCCGATAAAATCTTCGGCCAATTCGCGATCGCCGATCAGGTCAACCGCCCGTAACATCGAGCCCTTAACAGGGATATCGAGATCATCGCTCATGCTTGCATGGCCAAAGTAGCGCGCCTCAGCAAACGCAGCCATGTCATCATCGTTTGTGGTGAACGTCCGTTGTCCTGCCTGAAACTCTCGAATAAAGAACTCATTAAATGATTGATAGGATGTTTCAATAGGGTTCTGTTGGAACGAGCCTTTTTGATACTGATCCATCGGGATATGAAAGTTGTTGATAAAGGGAGCGACTTTTTGCACTGACTTCAAACTATCCTGTGATTTGCCGTAGATCTGACTAAACATTTTACTGGCAATCACAGGCCCTAAAAGCCGCCCTATGGGGGTGGCATAGGCAAACTTCACCATGCCATCACCATACACCTTTTCGATCTCCATTCTATTTTCATGACGGTTAAATACTTGAATTTCAAAGCCTTGACTCATTGTAGGGGATCCTTGTTATATGAAAAAATAAAGGGAGATCTTGAATAATAGATTCAAAATCTTGCACCGCAGAGTACGCAAAGTCACGCAGAGGAAAGACAAAGTCTAAGCATGGTTTTCTTTGCTGTAAAAGAGAGTGTTATTCTCGGATGGGAAGCCGCACAGCGGGATGAGGCGCTATTCAGCATGCCCTGGAGGTGCGGCTTTAGCCGCGCACTGCTGTTAAGTATTTGCGCGACTGACACCCCAGGGTGCTCTCTCTGCTGCAAGCAGCATTCACCTTGCGTCGCACCTCCGGGTCTTTTTTATGATGTCATGTCACCATGCTTAGCCTTTTTACGTTTGTTCAACTGCGATGGCTGCCATTTTCATGGTGCTCTCAAAAGATTCAGCACCGGCAATAAACAGGCCATTGTGGCAGAACATGGCATCATCAATACCGCTCACTTCTTGAAGCTCTGAGCCGGATAAACCAGCCCAGGCTTTTGGCAGCGATTTTCTGTTGTCGAATGAACCCGGTTCAACAGGTACGGTTTGAATGCGCCATTGCCCAGTCGGAGCCGGATAAATCACGTATAACGCCTCTTCAGATAAGGCGTGAACAGTTCTTTTCCACGGGGTATATTTCTCCAATACAATCACTCTTGGATCAGCTGCTTCATCAATCGCTTTTGCCACAATGGCTTTCGCACTAATGCCACCGGAAGCTGCTGCAATGAAGCGCATTAACACGCGCGATGCAAAATCAACCGCTTCATCAAAACAGGCATCAAAATCACTCTCTTCCTGCCAGGTCGGGTTAAACATGCCTATCGTCTGGCTCAAGCTAATGCCTTCAGCAACACCTTTGACATGACCGCAATCAATCGCATCAATGGTGGATACCAGGCCTGCATCCACCGCATTGGCGACATCCGACTTACCTTGGCATATCTCTAAACCATATTTCTGCCAAATCAGACCAAACGAGGAATAGGGAATGCCATTTTCGCGCTCACCTGCACCACCCCGTTGATGATGATCAAAGCGGTCTGTCTCCGGGTCATATTCACCGCCGACATCAATCACAATATCTGCCTTGGCGATAAGCTCTGAATCACGAGTGCGAATCAGCTTAAACGCAGGGCATAGGATCTTAAATGCAGCAATACTGAACACATCATCGGCATGAAAATTACCGTTGTGGGTTGCTATAGTTTTATCATTCATTTGTTGTCATTCCATATTAAAAAGAGATCGATATTTATTTGTGAGTAACTGTCAGCATGCCCTGGAGGTGCTGCTTTAGCTGCGCATTTAGCGCGACTGAAGTCGCACCTCCAAGGCCTTAACAAAGTAGCTGCCACCCTGCTGAATAGTTACCTTTGTGAAACATCCATGGTCTGGAGATATTGAAGGCACGTGATACAAAACCTAGCTGGCCTGTATGACCTGAATCAGTTCTTCCATATCCAACTGTTGCTGCTCTCCACTGGCCATGTTTTTTAAAGTCAGCCGATCCGATTGCATTTCATCTTCACCAATCACCAACACAAAACGCGCACCTTCACGATCTGCGACTTTAAACTGACGTTTGGCGCTGCCGCCACCGCCATGCACGACGCTGAAACCAGCACGCCGTAATGTGGCTGCCTGCTGCATGGAATAGATCAGCGTAGATTCACCCAAAGCCACCACCGCCACATCAACAAGCGCATCATCCACAGATGATGCATCTTGATCGGCCAACAGCATGCCCAGGCGTTCAATGCCGGCAGCAAAACCAATCGCAGTTGTAGGTGGGCCACCGAGCTCCGAGACTAAGCCATCGTAACGGCCACCGGCCAATACCGTGCCCTGGGAGCCGAGTTGATCGGTGACAATCTCAAAGGCCGTGCGATTATAATAATCGAGTCCGCGCACAATGCGGGCATTGATCCGGTACGGCACATCCAGAGCTTTCAACCCTGCTTTCAAACCACTGAAATGCATTTCGCAATCGTCGCACAAACCATCCACCATTTCCGGTGCATCGTTCAATTCCGACTGACAGCTCGCATTCTTGCAATCGAGAATACGCATCGGATTTTTATCCAGCCTGTCATTGCATGTGCCGCACAAGCTTTCTGTATGTTGATTCAAATACGCCACCAGCACATCGCGATAGGCCGGCCGACAGGCAGCACAACCCAGTGAATTGATTTCCAGCTGCAAACCGGTAATGCCCAGCTCGGACAAGAAACCATGCGCCATAGCCAGCACTTCCGCATCTTCCAGCGGCCCGTTGGCACCGAACATCTCCACACCGATTTGCTGGAACTGGCGCAAACGCCCTTTCTGTGGGCGCTCACGGCGAAACATCGGACCGATATAAAACCAGCGTTGCACACCGGCACGCGTCAAACCGCCTTGCAGATAAGCTCGCACGGAGCCGGCCGTGCCTTCCGGACGCAGGCAGATGTTATCGCCGCCCTGATCGGTAAAGGCATACATTTCTTTCGATACAATATCGGTAGCTTCACCAATCGAGCGCACAAATAATTCAGTCGGCTCCAATACAGGCAAGCGCACCTCAGAGAATGCATAACCACCAAACACCTTGCGTGCAGCCGCTTCCACGCGTTGCCATAAACGCACTTCAGCCGGCAAACCATCATGGATACCGCGAATACTCTGTAAATTCTTAGCTGCCATTCACGTTCTCCTGTGCTTTTTCACGTATCAGCGCAGCACGCCGCTCCACATCCTCAACCAGCTGATCAACCATGGTTGCTGTACGCATTTTTTCGGATTTTTCACCATCACGATACATCATGTGTACCGGATAACCGCCGGTGATACCGACATCGACTTCTTTGGCTTCGCCCGGTCCATTGACCACACAACCAATCACCGCCACATCGATGCTTTCCTGGATATGCGCCAAACGCGCTTCCAGCTCTTCCACAATTTCGATAACATTGAATTTCTGCCGCGCACAGCTCGGACAGGCAATCAGATTCACCCCACGATGCCGCAGACCCAATGCTTTCAGGATCTCAAATCCAACCTTTATCTCTTCTTCCGGATCGGCCGCCAACGACACTCGAATCGTATCACCAATACCGTCCGCCAATAACAAACCCAGACCGATGGAGGATTTCACCGTACCACCAAAGCGACTGCCCGACTCGGTGATACCGAGATGCAAGGGATAGTCCACCAGTTTTGCCAGCTTGCGATAAGCCGCCACGGTCATGGGAATATTGCTGGCTTTAAGCGATACTTTAATAGCATTGAAGTTCATATCTTCTAAAATACGAATATGATTCAAGGCGGATTCAACCATCGCATCGGCACATGGTTCGCCGTACTTCTCATTCAATTCTTTTTCCAACGAACCGGCATTCACCCCGATGCGAATCGACACCTGACGTTCAGCCGCAGCTTTTACCACCCGCTCAACACGATCACGAGTACCAATATTACCCGGATTCAAACGCAGGCCATGCACCCCTGCATCGAGCGCCAATAAAGCCATTTTATAGCTGAAATGAATATCTGCAATGATCGGTGTGTTCGTCTGATTCAAAATCTCAGGCATGGCTGCGGCTGATTCCGGATCGGGCACCGAAATGCGTACAATATCTGCACCGGCCTGCTCGAGCCGCTGCACTTGCGCAACTGTGGCATCAATATCGGTGGTCAGCGTATTGGTCATCGACTGCACAGCAATCGGCGCATCGCCACCCACGACAACACTACTCACCTGAATTTTTTGACTCTCTCGACGCTGTAATACAATTTGATCGCGCATATTTCTCTCCTCAGCTATCGAGCTGTTTAATAATGTAACTCTCTCTTGAAGAACAGAGTCAAAAGACTTTCACCGCAGAGTACACAGAGGAACGCAGAGTAAATCAAGATCAAAAGATTCAATTCACCGTTGATTTGCAAGTGATGTGTCCGACACCTGCGTTAAAACAATCACCTTGGCGACGCAGCCTGCTTTTGCTCGCGCAGCAAGCTTAAACGTTCTTTCAACTGTCTGGCGCGTCGCAATGCATCTCGGTATTCCGACGTTTCCGGCTGCAATAGCGTTGCGCCACGCCAGTAGCCAATGGCCAAATCTAGCTTTTCCTGAGCGAAGGCATTGCTGCCTTTGGCGAACAACCGCGCTGCCCGCGCTGCCATTTTGCGTTGAATCAGTGCCAATAATTTATCCGCGCCCTTGCCGCCGTCACGCTGATAGATTTGAGCCAACTGCAGCGCCTTGGGTAAATCATCCGATTTCATGGCCGCAACAATCTGTTTTTCACTGACATGTTTTTGCACATTCATCCGCTTCACAACGGGTACAAGCTTCATCGCCTGCGAACGCAACGCTAAAACCGACAGCTTATGCGACATTTTACGTTTCACTTCTGCCAGTGTTTTTTTACCTTGGCCGGTGCCCGGCTGCAAGCGTATATACGACTCAATTTCAACATAAGCGATTTCGGGTAATTTCAAACGCAAAAAACGTCTGGCTTCCCGATACGCCAAATGCGCTCGATCATCCAACGCATCATTATAAAACTCACGCATACGGGCATACACCTCATCGTTGGGATTGATACCTTTGGGTGAAACATATGCGCCTGCGTCACTCAACAGTGCCGCATCTTCTTTACGACGTTGCTGTAGCAGCTTATCAAAGCGCAACTGGCGCATCTTCCATTCCATTTCAGCCCGTTTCTGCTCCATCTTGGCCGGTTTTATGGTCACAGCCTTGGCCTGATCGTACGCCCACATAGCGGCTGACCAGCGCTGTTGTTTCGCGCGCGCCTTAGCCACCTTCAAGTAATGCAAAAACACCCGCCGTCTGGCTGGCTCGATCTTCTCTTTCAGGAACAACTGCGATTTTGCATAGTCCGGATGCGACCGCTCCATCACCAGCACCCGCGCTCGCGCTCGCATGATGCGTCCATGCTCAAAATCACGCTGAATCACCACAAAGGTATTCATAATATTGAGTGCTTGTGAACCCTTCTTCAGCAAATCATCCAGAGTATCATCAAAACTCTTCGGACTAAGCTGACAGCTGCTAATCAACACAGCCAGCAGCGATAAGCACATGCCTCGCAGCAATCGCTTAAGCATCAGCGTGACCACCGGCCGAAGCATCGGCCTGCCCTTGCAAGGCAGCAAAGGCCGCACTGACCACCCGCTCAATCGCTTCATCTGTTTGCTCATGTTTAACTACACTCACACGCCCCACTTCCATGGCCTGACGTAGGCCTTTGATATCGCACATCCCGATACTATAAAAATTAAACCCACCACCGAGCAAATCAAACGTCTGGCGTGACATAATCAGTTCATCGCCATCACCAATACCTGCCATACGTGATGCCACATTTACCGCCCCTCCGATCACCGTATATTCCAAACGCTGAACCGCACCAATATTGCCGACAATCACCTGACCACAATTCAACCCAATGCGAAACCGGATCGGCTCACCATGCTGATCTTTCACCGCCAGTTTCTGACATGCCAACGCCATCGCCAAGCCAGCCATAGCGGCCTGCCGGGTATGCTGTTCATCACTGAGCGGGTGATTAAACACGGCCATCACCGCATCACCAATATATTTATCCACATGGCCGCCATAATGACTGATAATATAATGAAACAGCTCAAAATATTGATTCAGAACAACCACCACTTTGCTGGTATCTGTCGATTCTGAGAATGGCGCAAAACTGACCATATCGGCAAACATTTTTTTTTTATTTTTACGGCGACTTCTGATTTCTACACCCGCATGTTCAAACATATCCGATACCAGCTTGGGGTTGAGGTAGCGGCCAAAGGCATCACGCAATTCTTCCTTATGTGCCAAAGCACGCACCATGTCATTAAACTGCAACACGGCATCGGACAATTCATCATTGCCGCGCACCTGCAACTGCACCTGATAATCACCAGCCGACACCTTGGCTGCAGCACCCGCCAACATTTCAATAGGCTCGGACATACGCCCGGCAATCCAAAAGACCAACAAAGCAGAAAACAACACCACAAACACGGCAGCTGTCAAAATCTTCTGCGTCAATTTGTTGGCGAGATTCCCCCATTCCTGCTCTGAAAAGCGTACCGCAACAATACCCATGGATGTTTGATCAAACATCGCCGACTTGGCATACCACAAGGTTTTGAGCGGCAGGCGAAGCACGGAGTGATTGGTTGCATCCGTTGCAATGAGCTGCTGCACGACACGTTCAGGGGTATCAATCAAGCCAAATGATTGTTTTGAACCATTGGGAAAACGAATGAGCACGCCCATTACAGTTGGCACCTTATGCAAAAAACGCTGCACAGCCACCGCTGTTTCACTGCTACTGCCCGACAATAAAGGCAGTTTCAATTCATCACTCAGTCGATCCACTTGCAACTCAGCCTGCGCAGCCTGATTCTGTAGCCATGCATCGCGTTCGATATCCAGAATAATCATATACAACACAGCCACGGCTATGGTGACTGCAAAACCAACCAGCCCAGCCCAGCGCCAGCGCAACGGGATGCGCAGCCCAGCCCTTGTCGGATCGGTCTGTAGCGATTCTGCTTGAGCCACTGATTCCGACACATCGGAGTCCGCTGATTTTAGTTCGTAATTTGACACTGCTCCACTCTAACCAAAGGTCTTACTTGAACAATGCTTGAGAACTCGTGAAACGACACACTGGCAACTGTTGGACATGTTTTTTTTAACCCCATGTTAAATCCATGACCGACAACTATCTCAGATCGAGCTACAGACCCGGTTGCGTCCAGCCTGCTTGGCAGCATACATGCGCTCATCCGCTAACTGCAGCAACTGCTCAACCACTTGATTCATGTCTGCACGGCTCGATGTATCTCCGAGCGTTGCAACACCGGCAGAAAAGGTAACGCCGATCGACTCGCCACTATCGAGTTGCAAGGATAAGTCGCAAACATTGGCAAGCCATTGTTCCGCAGCTTTGCAAGCACCATTAAGATCGGTGTGCGGCAGCAGCACAATAAATTCTTCACCGCCCCAGCGACCAACAACATCGCCCTCACGCACACTCTCTTTCAACACCTTCGCCATCTCAGTCAGCACCCTGTCACCGGCAGCATGGCCATGCACATCATTGACTTGCTTGAAATGATCGAGATCGAACATCACCACCGTAAAAGGATGTTGATAACGTATCGATTGGGACACACCCTGATGCAGTTGTTGCATAATATGGCGGCGATTACACAAGCCAGTCAGAGCATCATGGCTGGCCTGAAACTGCAATTCATCCTTGGTCTTTTTCAAATTGGTGACCATGCGCCAGATCAAACTGGCTTCAAGACCGCCGATCACACCACCAGCACCCAATATTTCAGAAGCGACAGACTCAATCATTTCGTTGCCCGTCATATTAAACGCCACACACGGAGCCGAATCACGCAAGGCCTGCTCAACATTATCATAGACACTAAGGCCATGCTCTCGTGCCAGGTTCAGGCCCGGCGCTTGCGGATCTGAATCCGCAATAGCCACCACTTCCACCATTGTCTCATCCAGCAACATTTCCAAAATAGCACTGCCACCCCGGCCTGCGCCAAGGATCACTGCACGATGCGGATCTTCCCTCAATGTAGCCATATCACCTCAATCAACTTCATCCCGTGAGCCATGGTATGAAAGACTCTTAATAAATCAACTTAATCAAAAAACAAACTGAACAA
>CAYOTF010000089.1:0-8587 GCA_964406805.1 uncultured Zetaproteobacteria bacterium
TTGCGAACAAAGGGTCGGCGCGATCATCACAGCGATTCATGAATAGTCCGGGCTAGCAAAGCCAATCACTCGATCGTCAAATCATCATCGATCTTATCCAGTTTCTTATCACCAATACCTTTCACCTTAGTCAAATCAGCCACCGATTTGAATGCACCATGAGCTTCACGATATATGATGATTGCCGCTGCAGTTTTTTCACCAATCCCCTTCACCGACTGCAGCTGCTCTGCTGTTGCCGTATTGATATTCACCTCTTCTGAAGCAAATACAGTTCCCGTTGCCATGACCATTATCATCATCGCTGCCAATATAAATATTCTCATCGCCACCACCTCTCCTCCTTCATTATTATGGTCTTATCGAGACCACCGTTCAAAAACAACACTACCCCTCACAATACGATGCATAAGCTCCAGCAACGCCATCCGCAAGCGATATCTTCGCCTTCCAGCCCAATGCATTCAGCTGACTCACATCCATCAACTTTCTCGCTGTGCCATCCGGTTTGGATGCGTCCCATACCACTTCACCATCGAAACCAACCACTGCCTGCACCAGTTCAGCAACATCACGAATCGTAATATCTGCACCCACACCGACATTAAACAAACGAGAACCACCCACTATCTCAGTATTCACCATTAAAAACAAACAGGCATCGGCCATATCATCGACATGCAAAAATTCACGGTACGGTGAACCCGTACCCCAAAGCATGACCCGAGGCGCACGAGCAGCGAGCCTTAATAACTGCTTCTCATTTCTCTGCAAAGCAAAATTAAAGAGAATATCATCCGGGATTTTCCCATAACGCGCTTCATCTGCGGCAATAGCATCCAGATCGTCATTCAAAGCCAGCTTGGCCAAATGAAACTTGCGCATCAGCGCTGGCAACACATGTGATTTCTCCAGATCAAAATTATCATTCGGGCCATACAGGTTGGTCGGCATGGCAGAAATCACATCAAAACCATATTGCTTGTGATAGGCCTGACACATTTTAATGCCGGCTATCTTGGCAATCGCATACCACTCGTTGGTCGATTCCAACTCCCCCGTAAGCAAACAGGATTCAGGCATCGGTTGCGGCGCAAGTTTCGGATAAATGCACGATGAACCGAGAAACAAGAATCGTTTCACAGCATGGCGATACGCGGCATCAATAGTGTTGGTTTGGATTTGCAGGTTTTCACGGATAAAATCAGCAGGGTAAGTATCGTTGGCCAAAATCCCACCGACTTTTGCTGCCGCCAATATCACATAGTCCGGTTTCTCTTCTGCAAAGAATGCATCCACAGCCGCCTGGTTGCGCAAATCAAGCTGCGCCGATGTCCTCAACAACAGGTTCTCAAAACCCTTGTCTTGCAATGCCCGCACAATCGCCGAACCCACCAAGCCTCGATGGCCAGCGATATAGACTTTTGCATCTGTTTTCAAAATAACGCCCTAACCAGCAACACCAGCAACTACCCCTCCACAGCCACAGGCATTTCAAAACCATGAGTTTTCAACAAGGAATGGCGTTTGGCAACGTTAAGATCTGCGGCCACCATTTCAGCACACAAAGCCTGCACCGTGATCTCTGGCACCCAGCCCAGTTCTTCTTTCGCCTTGCTAGGGTCACCCAATAAGGTTTCAACTTCTGCCGGCCGAAAATAACGTGAATCGACCCGCACAATTACATCACCGACGTTAAGCGCAGGTGCATCATCCCCAGTGATCGATTCAACAACAGCTTTTTCTTCCAATCCCTCACCCTCAAAACGCAACACAACACCCATTTCAGCTGCAGACCACAGAATAAATTGACGCACCGAATACTGCACGCCCGTTGCAATAACAAAATCTTCCGCCTCATCCTGCTGCAGCATCATCCACTGCATGCGCACATAATCTTTGGCATGCCCCCAATCACGCAAGGCATCCATATTACCCATGTACAAACAAGGCTCCAAGCCTTGCGCAATATTCGCCAAGCCTCGGGTGATTTTGCGTGTTACAAACGTCTCACCACGGCGCGGCGATTCATGATTGAATAAAATACCGTTGCAGGCATACATGCCATACGATTCACGATAATTTACCACAATCCAATACGCATACATTTTTGCCACCGCATAGGGTGAACGCGGATAAAAAGGCGTTGTTTCTTTTTGCGGTGTTTCTTGCACTTCACCAAACAGCTCCGAAGTCGATGCTTGATAAAAACGGGTTTTTTTCTCCAGGCCAAGCAAGCGAATAGCTTCCAACAAACGCAGCGTACCCAAGCCATCCACATCAGCCGTATATTCAGGCGATTCAAAGCTCACCGCCACATGCGATTGCGCGCCCAGATTATATACTTCATCCGGCTGAACTTCTTGCAGAATACGTGTCAAATTGGATCCATCGCTTAAATCGCCATAATGCAATACGAAATTCTTATGATCCACATGCGGATCTTGATAAATATGATCCACCCGCTGTGTATTAAACGACGAAGCCCGGCGCTTAATGCCGTGCACTTCATAGCCTTTTTGCAGCAGAAACTCCGCCAAATAGGATCCATCCTGACCGGTCACTCCGGTAATCAACGCTTTCTTCACACAACCCTCCAAAATCTCTCCCAAGTGTAGACGATTATTTCATCATTTGTCATGCGCGGTTAAAAAATCAGACCCTCGGGAGCCGCATGCCGCCGGTCATTTCAACAGTTCAAAGCCTAGCCCGGACTATTCATAAACACTGCTGCGCCCTCGCTTGTCCCTTTGACCGCAACAAACCCTTGCTCAGGCATCCGTAAACATGGCTACGTACTTCTTCGCAAAAGTCCGTTGCGAACAAAGGGTTGGCGCGATCATCACAGCGATTCATGAATAGTCCGGGCTAGATGGCGCGTAACAGACCGCACGTAAAACTTGAATATGGAATAAAATAGACCTATACATAGCCCATGTTGAGAATTTTATTTTTACTATTCATCTCCGTTCCTTTGCTGGAGCTATGGTTACTCATCGAAGTCGGCAGCAATATTGGCGGCCTTTCCACCATCGCTTTATGCCTATTTACCGCAGCACTCGGCGGCTTCTTGATTCGCTGGCAGGGCATGAGCACGTTGATTGATGCCCAAAAACGCATGGCTCATGGTGAAGCACCCATTGAACATGGCTTGCATGGCATGATGATAGCTCTAGCTGGCATTCTGCTCTTCACACCGGGTTTTATCACCGACAGCCTGGGGTTTTTATTGCTTTTTCCACCCTTTCGTCGTTTTCTCATCAGCCGCATCCCCTTTCAAAAGATCAACCAGCCCCAAACAAGCAAACCATCTCAAACAGGGCATAATGACATCATCGAAGCTGAAATCATCACACACGACAAGCATATCCCATAATTCAGTAGCGCTTGACCTGCACCACCCCAGCCGTACATTGCAGCCACTCAGCATTTAGTAACAAGTTTAGTAAAAAATAGCATCATTCACAAACATTCTGGAGGTAAGCTTTATGAACTCAATAGCTATGACAAACACTCAGGTAGCAGATGATCGCATCGGCTTTTTGGGTAAAACATACGGCATGCTCGCCCTGTGCATTGCTGCCGGCAGTATTGGTGCTTATATGTCGATGGGGCTTGCCTTCCCGCAAGAACATCCCTTTATGATGTTGTTCGTGATGATCGGCGGCATTTTTCTAGTTCAAGCCGTACGCCACATGCCCGGCATCAACTTTATCGCATTACTGGCTTTTGGTGCCATTACTGGCATGGCGATTTCGCCACTGGTTGGCATGGTTGCCGCCAAATCCGGCACTCTGGTCACACAAGCATTTATGACCACGGCCGTAGCCTTTGTTACACTCACTGCCTACACCTTTATCTCACGCCGTGATTTCTCATTCCTCAAGGGCTTTGTCTGGACAGGCTTGATTGCCATGATTGTTTTGGGTCTATCGAATTATTTCTTCTTTGAATCACCGATGCTGGCTTTGACCTTATCCGGTGTTGGTGTGTTGCTGTTCTCAGCGTTTATTCTCTATGACACATCCAATATCCTGCGTGATTACCCCAACGATGAATATATCTCGGCAGCGCTGACCCTATATCTGGATGTGTTCCTGCTGTTTCAACATGTGCTTGCCTTGTTCGGCATGCTTGACGACGATTAGTTCCATCAGCAAACACACTGGAGATAACGATGCTGGATAAAGCTTTAATGGAAATATTAGCCTGCCCCAAATGCAAGGGTGATGTGCACTACAACGATGACAAAAACGCTTTAGTGTGCCCGGACTGCCAACTGGAATATCCCATCCGCGACGATATTCCGGTGATGCTGATCGATGAGGCTAAAAGTCTGAACACCTAACCCGAATTATTCATGAATACTGCTGCGCGATCATCACACCGATTCATGAATAGTCCGGGCTAATAGGACTACCCGCATGGCAATGCTCGTTAAAGCTCTATTCTATCTCATCCGCTTCTTGCCCGTGCGATTGGCTGGCGCAATCGGTGCAGGCTTAGGACGCATCGCCTATTATTTGGATGAACGCCACCGCGCCATTGCCATGCGCAATTTAAAGCGCATTTACCCACAACAAAGCCAAGCCTGGAAGCAGCGCATCAGCCGTGAATCTTTTGCTGAATTGGGGCGCACATCGTTTGAAATGCCGCATGTTTTTTTGCGCTCCGCCGACTTCCTCAAATCACGCATCGAATTTGTTGGCCTCGATGCCATCCAAACAGCCCACGATGAAGGTCGCGGCATCATCTTCACCGCATGCCATCTGAGCAATTGGGAAATCGGTGCGCTATCCGTCTCGTTGGTCGATTTTCCGAGTGCTCAAATGTATCGTGCCGTACGCCAACAACCACTCGATGCTTTTCTCAAGCAATGCCGTGAACGCTTCGGCAATCGATTGCATGAACGCAGTGAAAACATGCGCTGGTTAGCCAAAGCACTCAAACAAGGTCAAAGTGCATCGATTATGATTGATCAGCATCTATCCAATGGCGTGCCCGTGCCCTTTTTAGGGCATCTGGCGCGCTCAACCACCTTGCCTGCCGCTTATGCCCGGCGCAACAACACGGCCCTGTTTGCTGGGCTGGTGCAGCGCATCGATCATCAGTTTCGTTTTCGCATCGAATTCAAACGCATTGAGCTGCCCGAACAAGATCCAAACCCGGAACAGGATGCCATTGATTGCTCTGCTGCACTGCACGATGTCTATGCCGAAGCCATCCATAATCGTCCGGAACTGTGGTTATGGATACATCGCCGCTGGTTGTATCTCGATGAACAAGAACACGATGAATCGAATACTGGCGAACAGAAGAGCAATGCAAATGGATCGGAGCAAGCATGAACAAACATAAACCCGTTTCCCGTTTGCGATGGCACGCCTCCTTAAAACTCATATTGCAAAAGTGGCGCTCAAAAGATCTCAGCGTGGAACGACAGCGTATCGAACAAAGCACCTTGGAAACCCTGCAACGCTGTGCCCAACGTTATCCCGAAGACGGCTCTGTGCTCGAGCTTGGTGGCGGCCCATTATGTATCAGCCGCCTGCTGCCCTTAAAAAACAAGACCTACCTGGATCCGTTGATTGATGATTTCCGGCGCATGTTTCCCGGCGAATTACCCGAAGAAGCCGAATACTTGGCAACAACCGCCGAGCGTATTGCCAAGCCAAGCAACAGTTAT
Organism: uncultured Zetaproteobacteria bacterium; assembly: GCA_964406805.1. Taxonomy (GTDB): domain Bacteria; phylum Pseudomonadota; class Zetaproteobacteria; order Mariprofundales; family Mariprofundaceae; genus Mariprofundus. The sequence goes on from CAYOTF010000089.1 coordinate 5,687, forward strand.
GAACTGATTCTCTGCCTGAACATGATTTCCCATTCACTCAATCCGGAACTAATCATGCACGAAATTGAACGCCTGCTAAAACCCAATGGCACTCTGGTCTTGTCCATCCGCACGCATAGCCCTATCGAAGCACGTTTGCATTATTGGGCGCTGCAAAGCTTTGCTTTTTTGTGCAATAAAACACGCCCCTATTATTATTCACGAACCGGTATTCAGCACACTCTTGAACGGCATTTCGACATCATGGATGAAAACAGCCGCAATTCGCATTCCATCTGGGTTCCATTTTTCAAACGCCAACGCCATTTGTTTGTCTGCAGTCATCGCGGCAGCGCAGCCCACTCATCCAGCCCCGCCTAAAACCAAACACGCAAACCAATGACAGCCACCCCACACCTGCTCTTAATGCCACCCAACTGGATTGGCGATGTTATTATGGCGCAACCCGCCATGCGCGCTATTTCTGAGCATTACCGCCAACACTGCGGCACAGGCTCCATCTCCGTCTGTGGCCGACCGTGGTTGAATGAGCTACTGCCTTATCTCGGCCTTGCCGGCGCACACTATCAAGCCGAAATCCCGGCCGCCGATACTGCCTTCCTGTTCCCCAACAGCTTTCGCTCAGCCTGGCAATGCCGCAGAGCTGGTGTTCACCACATCATCGGCTATCGCGGCCAGTGGCGCAGCCTGCTACTCACTCAAGCCTTGCCTCAGCGCATCGACACCCAAGCTGAACATCACCGCGACTTTCATCTCGATATTGCCCGCCAACTCGACATTCCTGTGCATAACAGCGCGGTCAGCCTATGCGCTCCCGATCATGCTAAAGCCGCAGGCCAAGGCATCATGCGTGAGCATGATTTAAGCCCCGAACGGGTTGTGTGCATTGCCCCCGGCGCGCAATTCGGCGCAGCCAAATGTTATCCGCCGGAGGCTTACCAAACGATAGTTCATCAATTAGCTGCCCAAAACTGGCAGCCGGTAATCCTCGGCATGAAGGAAGATTATGATGTTGGCCAGAAAATTCTACAGGGCATCCGCACAGCACACTGGAATGCAGCCGGTGCAACCAACATGACAGAGGTATTATCGCTCATTGCCGCCGGCCGTTTGATGCTGTGCAATGATTCCGGTCTGATGCATGTCGCCGCAGGATTAAACATCCCCACTGTCACCCCATTTGGTGCAACCGATCCGGCACGCACCGCCCCTAGCGGGAAGCATGTACGCATTCTCTATCAACCGGCCGATTGCAGCCCATGCCTGCAACGCGAGTGCAATGTCGCAGGTCATCCGTGCATGACCAATATCAATCCGGCAATGGTATTCGAAGCCTGCCAGAATATGCTAAAACTGGATCTACTGAAACAGGATCTGCAGTGAACATCCTCATCGTTAAACTCTCAGCCTTTGGCGATATTATTCACGCTCTGCCGGCTCTGAACGACATTATCAATCACCCTGCTGTCAAACAGGTGCACTGGTTGGTCGATCAGCGCTATGCCTTTGTCAGTGATATTTTCCCAGCCCGAGTCCACGTGCATACGGTTGCCATGAAAGGCGATCACCCCGTTCGTGCAGCCTGGCAAGCCATTCGCAGACTGCGCAGCATACATTTTGACGCGATTATTGATCTGCAAGGTTTAATCAAATCAGCAGTGCTCGCACGCGCTTGCGGCTCTCCTGTCTTCGCCTTTGATCGCAATTTCTTGCGTGAAAAAGCCAGCCGTCTGCTCACCACAAACGTCCCGTTTCATGCCGGGGATAAACATGTTGTACAACAATATCGGCGCATTGCGGCGGCCGCATTCGAATCCCACATCTGTCAACCCGATCAAGCCATGCCTTACACCGCCCCACACATCGATATTGCACACAGTCGTTGCCTGCCCGATAAAAATCTACTGCACGATTTGAGTCTGAAAACCAACAACTATGTCATTCTCCATGCTGCGGGCGGCTGGCAAACCAAGCAACTACCCGAGCAGACTTGGTTAAGTATCGCCAAGGCTTTACACAACAAAAGCATTACCCCTGTATTCACGTGGGGCAATGCCACAGAAGAGACACAAGCGCACAAGCTCGCAGCCCGGAGTAATGGCTACGCCTTGCCCGAACGTTTGAATATGTCAGCATTGGTGGCGTTGATTCAAGGCGCACGCGCTGTGGTCGGCGCAGATACAGGCTTATTGCATTTGGCAGCAGCTCTGAATCAGCCCACGATCACATTCTGGGGGCCATCGGCATCATGGAACTCAGCCCCGATGACGGTCGATCCGATAGAGGCTAGCCCGTCAAATCACACAACAGGAGTGAAGCATTGGCATATCGAATCAAACCCGGCATGCGGCCCTTGTTTCAAACGTCAATGCAATCAATTTGTTTGCATGGATGCGATCACGCCTGAATCCATTATAAGGATCTTATATGAGCTCTGAACCCACTCCCGTGCAGAAAATCTATTCGCTTTTCCTACGCGCGCGCATTCCTGCCAGTATTCTTATGGGGCTGGCTATCATCGTCTTTGCCAAGCCCACCCTGAGCAGCTGGTTGATGGGTTTTGCCGTTGTGGTGATCGGTGAAGTCTTGCGCATCTGGGCATCCGGTCATATTCACAAATCGGCACAAGTCACCTGCACCGGCCCCTATGCCATGGTGCGCCATCCCTTATATCTGGGTCATTTTTTGATTGCCTCCGGCTTTTGCATTAGCGGTGATAGTTTGATTGCATTCATCATCGTCAGCATTTCATTTTTTATTATTTATATTCCGACATGGAAAAATGAAGAGAAGAATTTGACCGAACTGTTTGGCACCACCTATAGCGATTTCATGGCCAACACCCCTGCCCTGCTGCCTCGCTGGAATCGTGGTGTGTTCAGCGGCGCATTCAGTTGGGCG
>CAYOTF010000089.1:8597-10879 GCA_964406805.1 uncultured Zetaproteobacteria bacterium
CAGCCAGCACCGGGAATGGAATCATGTTGCAGGCTTGACGGCTGGCATGCTCGGCATGATCGCCTTGTCCTTCTGGGATAATTCCATTGCCCTGTTTCTGCTTTCATGGTGGCAGGGTAGCTGATTCGTATGTCTCATTTTCGCCTGCTGAGGGTTATTTCTCTATGCGCTATTTTCTCCATGCCCGGATTGGCTATTGCTGCGGATTCCGTTGATTCCGATCCTGTTGAAAGCACCAATCAACAAACAGCAACCAGCGCGTGCATGCCGTTCATTGGCGAACATCTAACGTTCAATATCGGCTGGGAATTCATCAATGCTGGCTCCACCAGCATGGATATCATCGCTTTCAACAATGGCTGGCAAGTCAAAACCTTTGCCCGCACTAATAAAGTCCTGGATGTATTCAAAAAGGTGCGTGATAAAATCACCGCCGAAGGCCTGTGTATCGATGGGCGCATGCAAAGCACTGTCTTTGATGCAGACCTGCATGAACGCAAATATGCAGCCAAAAAACGCACCGATTTCTTATGGCAGAAGAATCAGGTCACGCACACACAGAATCAGATTACTGAACACTTTGATGTCGCCGCCGGCCATTTGAGTGTGATCGATGCCTTTCTGGCAGTACGAGGTCAGAAACTCACACCGGGTCAAACCATCAACATCCCTATTTTTGATTCGCGCAAACGCTATGAACTGGTGGTCGAAGTGCTGCCAAAAAAAGAAACACTGAAAGCACCATGGGGCGAAAAAATAAGCTGTGTACTGGTCAAACCCAAACTCAAGACAGCTGGTATTTTCACCAACAAGGGTGAAATGCTATTATGGATGAGCGATGATGCACGTCATATCCCATTAAAAATGATGGCGAAAATCAAGTTTGGCCGCGTGTTTGCACATCTCACATCCTATTCAAAGGATGTAAAGGATACTCCTCAGCCAACCGTACAAGCCATCCATAGCACACCAGCAACATCTGCAGCAGCGCAATGAAAACGAGGTACACATGAGCACAGCGTCCGATTCCATTTTCAACCATTGCCCTGTTGGTTGTGACAGTACGCTGGAGAATACAGATATTGAGTTGGCCGAAGGCGTATTAAAAAAATGCCCTGATTGTGGTCAGCTATTAAGTTCATGCGACAAAGCCTGGTTTGATGAATCCATGCAAGAGTTTGATGTACCCGAAGGCACCTTGCCCACTGGCCGCAACAAACAACGTTATCACCAACGCATGGGGAAAATCCTCAATCATGCCACAACACTGCTATCAGATGCACCCGATAGACAAAAAAAACCGCCACGTCTGCTTGATGTGGGCTGTTCCAGTGGTGCGTTGTTACGCGTGGCCAAAGAATGCAACTTTGATGCCAGCGGTGCCGAGCCCGCCACACAAGCTGCCGATACCGCCAGAGGGCTTGGTTTCGAAGTCTTTCCCGGTTTCCTGCACGATGCTGAGTTCCCGGGGAATCACTTTGATGTGATCACCTTATTTGAGGTCATCGAACATTTACTCGATCCACAAGATTTGCTCCGTGAGATTCTGCGCATTCTCAAACCCGGCGGCGTATTACTGATCGGCACAGGCAATGCAGACTCATGGACCGTTGGATTCATGGGTGCGGACTGGGAATATTTTGATATTCGCAGCCATGGCGGCCACATCAGCTTCTTCAACCCCAAAAGCATGGCTTTATTGACTAAAAACTGTGGTTTTTCTGTGCATGAAATCACCACCAAACGTGTGAATATCCGTGAACGTAAAAACGCCTCCAGGGCCATGTACGAAGTGGTAAAAGTTTCACGCGAAATTCTGGCTATGCCAGCCCGCTGGTCGGATAAAGGCCACGACATGCTGGCCACGCTGAGAAAACCTGAGCAGTGAGCGAAACCTCATTAGCAGTCGTCATTTCTACCTACAACAGTCCGGAATTTCTGCGTCTGGTACTCGATGGCTATCTCCAGCAAACGGATAAGAACTTCGTCATTTATATCGCCGATGATGGTTCAACATCTGCAACCACAGCACTGATCGAAAAAATCACCCCGCACTTTCCAGTCCCCATCCATCACATCTGGCATGAGGATCATGGTTTTCGCAAAGCGCGCATTCACAACAAAGTCATCCAGCAGATCAGTGAAAATCAGCTATTGCTCACCGATGGCGATTGCATTCCTTTACCGGGTCTCGTTGCTGCACACCGTCGTTTTGCCGCTACCACTTATTTCATCAGTGGCAGCCGAGTCCTGCTCTCCCAAACCTGGACGAAAAAGCTCTG
>CAYOTF010000090.1:0-10868 GCA_964406805.1 uncultured Zetaproteobacteria bacterium
TGAAAAACCGGCCCCAGCGTTGCTGCTCGCCTGGTTCGGACAGGATGGTGACAGCCCGGAAATTCTCCTCGGCCGCCGCCGGCAACCAGCTTTCCCGCGTCCGGACATATTGCGCGAGGAAGAATTTCGTGACCGCCTCGTCATAGCGCATCGGCTTCTGGGTGAGGGTGGTCTGCACATCGACCGCGCCCGTCGTCTGATTTACGCGAATGATGTACGGCATGACCGTCTTCAGCGGGGCGAGGCCCGCGAGTGCGAAGCCCTCCGCGGTCGCGGCAAGGAGCCCCAGGCCGGCCACGACCCAGGCGATGCGTTCGGATCGTAACGATTTGCGCTGACGGTCCTGATCCCAGGATCGGGCATGCCCGAAATAGAGTTCGGCGTCCTTTGCCGGCACGCCTTCGGTCTGATTCCGCATGATCAGCAACTCCCAAGGGTGCTGGGGGTCGCGCGCGCGGACGTCTTCTCGGGAAGGGGGGCGGGAACGGGCGGGGGCGGCGTGCCGGCATCAATTGGCTGTTTGATCTGCGGCACGGGCGGCGGGGCAGGGGGTGCCACAATTGCCGGGAGCGGCGAGCCCGGCAGAACGCTCCCGTATATATTCACCTCGCGCAGGTGTTTGCCGTTGCAGACGGGTAGCTTCTTCGGCCCTGATGCCCCGTGGGCGAGTGCCGGAAGCAAGGCGCTGGCGAGCGCTGCCTGGCGCAGCGCGCGGCCTATCATGGATGGCCTCATCTTTGGGTCCTTCTGGTCATCATGCGCGGCTCACCGAACCGCCACGCTGGGCGGCGCGTTCGAGATTGCGACTGTTGCGGGCGATGCGGCGTTGCTGGAACGGTGCTGCCATGGACCCCCACGCAGAGCCAGCGAAGGCGCCGACACCGGCCGCAGCGCCCCCCGCAATGCCGGTCGCGATGGACGGGGCCTGGAAGAAGAAGATCGTACCAAGGAAGATGTAGACCGCAAATAAGACGGCGCCGATCGTCACGTCCGGCGTGCCTTCGGCTGCGGTGAGCGCCGTGGCACCAAGATCGGTAATCAGGGCCGTGATGGCGATGATCACCGCCATAAGGACAATATAATTGAATACCTGTCCGAGCCACCCGTAGAAGAAGCGACGCGTGGTTTCGAATAGCGACAACGCTATGAAGATCGGACCGAGCGCAATGACGACGGCGAGCGCCACCTTCGCAAACACGGTTATCGCAAATCCGATTGCTGCGGAGAGACCCGCCAATCCGTAAATCGCTACCGCCAGCGTGAGCAGAACGAGCTTCCACGGATTAATGTCCAGATAGGTCGCTGCCTCGGTTCGGATGATCAGAACGAGGGAATCGACCTGGCCGAAATAATCGTCGAAGACCGATCCGACGCTAGTGATGGTCTTGCCCGCCAGCGCCTGTGAGATGGCGTCCGGCATCCCATGAAAGAGTGGATTCGTGATCCACTCGGAGTAGGCGACGGTTGTAGCTGCAACATAGAGGAGGCAGAGCTTCACCATCCGGTACACCAGCTCGCCCCAAGGCTCGCTGACGATACCGCGCATCACCATATAGCCGAACAGCGCGATGTATATGACCAAGCCAAGCGCCAGCGGTCCCCGCACGACATCAATAACGTTGTTGAGACGCTCGTTCAGGAAGAGATCGAGCTTCCCGTCGATGTTGGTGTAGATATCCGCGAAGAGTGTGGACGCCATGGCCAATTCCCCGCCTATTTGTGACCCAGCGAGCGCTCGAGCTTGTCGGCGTTCTCGACGTCCTTTGCGTTGCTGCATTCCTGGGCATCGGTGTGGGTGCCGTTGGCGCACGCGGCGAGGATCTCAGCGCGTAACTTGGGATCGGACTTCAGGTCCGCCTTGCCGATCGGCTGCCCGCAACCACTCAGGAACGTGGCCGCGAGAACTGGGAGGGCCGCGGCGATCCCCTTCACGGCCGGCGGCTCAGGCTCTGCTGAAGCTTGGCGAGGCCGGTCTCGTCATCTCGCTGCGAACGCAGTCTCGCCTCGGCGGTCTGCCGCATCTGAAGCGCCTGAAGCTGGACCGCATCGTTCTGGATATGTGCATTTTCCACGCCAACACGGGCTTGGATATCCATCACGTCCTTCGCGTCCGACGCGGTGTCCAGCGACGAACGCAGTTCCTCGAGACCCGTCGTTCTCTGGGCGGTGACGCCATATGCTGCCTCGGCAATGGCCGCGTCGCGCGCCGCCATGTCACCATTGCGGGAGATTGAATCGCGGTTCGAGCGCTCGAAAGCCGTCGCGTCCGGGCGAAGCGCGGGAAGCTCGACCCGATTGCTACGACGTATCCGATCTGCGGCAGAGCCAAGACTGCCGAGGCCTGTCGTGTCCGAAGACATAAGACGCTGAATGTCTCGTGCTTCGCTCGGCAAGAGGTGGCGAACGGCGTCGGCGTTCAGGGAAGAGGCAATCTGATTGACGTTCGTCAGCTTGTTGACGCTGTTGAACATGTCGGTGGCCTGGGAAATTTGCTGCTTTCCCTGTTCGATCATCGACAGGGTATTCTTCACCGTCGAGAGGGTCTGAAGGAACGTGCTGGAATCATAAACCGGGATGCCCTGCGCGAAGGCCGGCACAGAGATCGCCAATCCGCTGACAATCGCGAGCGCTCGTATTACTTTCATGACCTTATCCTTTCCTTCTGGTGGTGGCACGGCGGCGCTCGTGAAAGACGGGCAGCCAGTGGCTGGGATCGTCGCCATGTTCGCGGCGAACCTGATCGAGGATTCCGACGGTTTCTGTGGTGCCCGAGAGGACGGCCAGCTCGTCGGACAGGCCGCCAAGATCCAGTTCCACCACGATGGAATCGTGACCCTGCTTGACCAGAAACCGTCGGCTTTCGGGGATCAGATCGTTTCTGATGAGCTTGAACTCGGCACGGGTGAGGCCGAGCCCATCGATATAGTCGACCTCTCGGCCATGGGGGTTGGGCAAGAGAATTTTGGTGGCGACCTGTTCCATGATGCTGTGCGAGATGTCCGATCGCAGAGCGTCAGCCGGGCTTTGCGTCCCGAACACCAGAAAGGCATTCTGCTTCCGGTAGGTCTTCAGGCCGTCCTGCGCGAAGGCACGGAAGGCATCATCGCCCAGCGCCTTCCAGAACTCGTCGATGTCGATCACCAGACGACGGCCATCCAGCAGGGCATCGATCCGGTGGAACATGTACATCATGAGCGGGGTGCGGATCTCGGGATTGTCGAGGAATTCCGTCATGTCGAAACCGATGAACCGGGCCTCGAGGGTCAGCTCGTCCCGGTCATTGTCGAACACCCAGCCAAGTGCGCCGCCGCGCGACCATTTCTCAAGGCGCGCGCCTATCCCTTCCGGATCGCGCTGTCCGAGCAATTGACGAAGCGCGAGGATGGACCGCTCCTCCGGGGGAAGGCGTCCGATCGAGAGGATGCCCTCGTCGATCATCCGCTCCTGGGTGACGCCGAGCTGGGTGCCCGGGGGAGTCACCAGATGCCGGATCAGCCTGCCGAGGAAAACGATGTTGCCCGGGGTCTGCTCAAGCGCGCGGAGTGGCGCGAACCCGGTCGGTACGCCGTTGCGCAGCGCCAGATAGGTGCCACCGGACGACCGCACATAGATCTCGGCCCCTCGGTCCTTGTCGATGAAAATCTGCTGCGCGCCGGTTTTCTCCAGCTGCGCCATCAGGAAATTCTGGACGACGGTCTTTCCGCCGCCCGACGGACCGATGATCAGCGTGTGGCCAAGATCGTTCACATGGAAGTTGAAATAGAAGGGAGACTGGGCCGCGGTCTTCATCAACGCGATCGCAGCACCCCAGTGATTGCCATCGGGCTTGCCGGCAGGGAAAGTATGGAACGGCGAGAGCGCGGCGAAATTGCGCGACGTGATAGCCGCTGGCCGCGCACGCCACGCGAAGTTGCCTGGAAGCTGCGACCAGAAGGCAGCCTCCAGCGCCGGACCCTCCCGAGCGGCCACCAGACCCGCGTCGGCGAGCGCGGCCCGGGCGGTCGAGAGATTTTCGGCTAGTCGCTTTTGGTTTTCACCGAACACCGCGAGCGAGAAATGATGCTCGCCCAGGACAAAGCGATTGCTCTGCAGATCGTCGGCCGCATCGGCCAGCTCAAGCGCCTGGCTCGCAGCGGCATCTTCGGTCGAGGCCATCTGGTTCTGGCGACGGCGCAAGCGCTCGGAGGCCCGCGCCTTGCCCATGAACGCGAAAGATTGTGTGACGACGAACGCGAAATCCTGGCTGAGGAGCGCGTTCATCTGGCCGGGCCGCGTCATCGCCGGATATTCGCGGATGCCGAAAAGGCCCACGAACCGGCTCGTATCATGCGCCCGTACCTCGACCGTCTCGCGGCCGAAGATCACGCGTTCTCCATAGATGGCGGAACCCAGGTGGCCGCGGACCAGAGGTACCCTGCCAGCACGGCCCATCATCACCAGTTCAAGCACCTCGAGCGGCTGCGAAAACATCAGGCCATTGTGCTCGTACAGGTGGAGGCGGCGGGGCCGGCAGCGTGCGAGGAGCTTCTCAATGTCACGCGCCTTGTCCTCAAAGCGCGCCAACTCGTCCTCGTCGACTTCGGTCCCCTCCTTGCGTGCCGATGCCAGACGGCGAAGCAGTACGCCGGTACGGTCGGCCGATCCCACGGACGGACGCATGATGAGCGTCAGGTACAGCTCGTTGACGAACATGCGCTTGGCGGTCACCCGCGCGCGGTATTTTGCATCGAGATCGGCCGCAAAGGCCGAGCGAAACTCGCCTTCGGGATAGTCCGTGATCGGCCGGCGGACAATATGCGTCCAGATCGCCAGACGGTCGTCGGCGATGTTGCGCAACGTGCCGTTGAGCTTTTCGTGCCAGTCGTTGAGATGGATTGGGTCGGCCGTCTCGAATGCAAGGCCGTCGAGCTTGAACATCATCATGAGATCGCGCCCGTCGAGCGCAATGATGTTGTCGTCGATATGACGCGCATAGGGGAGATAGCGCGCGGGGTCGGCCTCGTTCTTGAGGATCCGCCACGGCGTCCGGGCGGCAGCGCCGCCCAACGAGCTGGCCCGGCTAGCCATGCGCAAATCCCCGGCGTTTCGCTCCATCGATCGGCAGGGGCGAGTATGAACTACCGCCCCACCATCCCCTGTTGCGGCATCGTGCTTTTGTCGTTGTCCAGAGCCACAAGAGGCGGAAGGCGTTCGCGTCGTGCCGCACGATCAGCCTGGCTATGGCCAGAAAGGCCCCGGCGAGAGCAAAAGCGTAAAGCGGGTTGCCGGTGATGATAAGGGTCAGGCACGCCGCCAGCGCGATCGGCAGCGACGCTTCGATCGGAACGCCCAACCACATCGTCGGCCGGGTCACGGCCAGGAAGAGCGTCTCCTCCCTGAGTTTTTCGTCATCCATCCCGGCGCACTCACGCGCCGCCAGTAATGGTATCGACGATCCACTGCGCGCTGAACACGATGAAGATGCCGACGATGACGGTGACCAGCAGCCCCAGGCTTGCCCGCCCGGTGAAGAACATGAAACCCACGATGACGACCGCGATCACCGCGATGGTTTTCGCAAAAGTGCCGGTCAGCCAGGTCTTGATGTTCTCGGCCATCGAGGTGACGCCATCGGCCGCTTGGGCATGGGCCGGATCGGTGAGCAGGAGCGACACTGCTATGACCGCGACAAACAGTGCCAGATACTGCGCAAAGGAGCGCCGGCGCGGCGTCAGCCATATCTTGGTTTCGGTCGCTAAGGCAGTCATTCGGCTTGTCCTTTCGGTGAACTGTTGAATGCTCCCCCAAAGACCATCAATGATGCCGTCTGCGCCCCCGCAGTGGTGTCCCATCCGTTTTGGACGCGCGGCGAGCGGACGTCGGCTGGCGGCTGTGTAAATTGGGGTTCAGGCGTCACGGGCGCTGGCGAAGCGGCGGGCGCTGGGGCCGCTCCACGCCTGATCGCTGGCACCACGACACTCGACGACGCGTAGACACGGCCGACATAGCCGTTTCCGAACCCGCGCGAACGACTACCCGTGTTGTACATCGACATGGCGGTCGCGATGGCCACTTCTGTAGAAGGGCTGGAGCGCGCGACGCTCAGATAGTTGGAAGCCAGCACGCGTGCGGCTGCGGCGAGATTGCGGCAGGAATCGAAGGCGTCCTCGACCGACAGGCCAAGCCATCTCAGATTTGCGCTGTTGATTTGCCCCAGACCCAAATCGATGTTGTAGCCGCGGGCGATCAGCGATCGGGCGGCTGCGACAGCCGACGCCCGATCGCTGGGATTGGGCGCACGCACCCCCTTCGAATTCACGCCGATGGCGTAGGGATTGAAATGACTCTCGGTGTGGACGACCGACACAAGCGTTTCGACCGCAACCGATGGTGCGCATTGCTGCGCCAGTCCGACCACGGTTGCGAGCTCGAGGATCACTGGGCTGTGGTCCCGGGTTCGCTCGGAGACACTGGCAGGCTTTCAATATTCGCAAGCGAAAAGGATTTCTGCCGCCCGTCGGTGAACGTCATCACGACCCGGCGTCGCGAAGCGGAATCGCGATCATAGACCTTGGTCTTCGCAACGCCGCCACCGGAGCAGCCGGGGAATGAACCGCCCAATGCCAGATGCTCCCAGAGCTTCTCCATAGGCGGCAAGCAGGCGGGGTACTGGGTAGCACCGCCCGGGTTCGAGAGGCAAAGCAAAACCTGGCAGCCCAGATCGTTGGCAGACGCAGGAGCCGCCTGAGCGGATATCGCCACGATCGGAACGGCAAGGGCAAGGCGCAGGCGCTGCATCTGATTTCTCCGCTTTTCAGCGCCGCTGCATTAAAATTGCACCGACCACTCTCCGTTGAAAATCACCTTTCTTTTGAACCCGGTGCGGCATTTTCGGGCAATCCCCCCACAAGGGGGGAGCGCTGCGATTAGTTTTCGCTCGATGCGGCGCATAACTGGCGTTGCCGTTCGAGGAATTCCTCAAGTGCTGCCGATTGATCTGGACGTAAGGCATCGATCGCGCCGAGATGCTCGGAGCGTTTCTCGCCGAGCAGAAGAGATGGGCATCGCCCTTCGTAATTCCCCAAATTGGGCCGGTGTTGCTGGTATCCGACCAAAGCCGCCAAATCTGGAGAGAACGTCCGTGCTATCTCGGGCGGATAGACCAACCACTGATTTTCATATGGTTTCAGCCATCCGAGGCAATAGCTAACGATCATACCTTGGCGCACATCCGGTGACCGGTTGCCGCCAGCACCATGAAGGGTCGAGCCGAGGAAGATGATCGCAGATCCTGGACTGCATTCCACGGCCACCGGATCCTCGGGAGGTTCAGGTGTAAGCGCATTTGCGGCGTGGCTGCGCGGCCAGATCAGGGTCGTGCCATTGTCGTGGCGATATTCGGTGAACGGCCACATGACGTTGATGAGATACTCGACCTCACCAGTTTGGCCCCGCCACATATCCTGATCGCGGTGGGGAAATTGCGGCAGTGCGCCGGGATGCAGCTCGAGAGCTTGAGCGAGATTGAGCTGTATGGTGTCGCACCAAGGACCGAGCACAGCTTGCGCGATCGCCATGATCTGAGGATGCTGGATGAATGCCGATGAATGGTTCGATCGTTTGAGCAGGCTTCCGAACCTCTTGGTGTGGCTGCCGTAGAAACCGCCTTCGCAAAATGGCGTTGCCTCGAAGTGGGGGGCCATATCTCTCGCCAGCGACTCGACCACGGTGGTGGGCATGATGTCTGGAAGCACGCAGAAACCTTCGCGCATCAGTGTTTCGTAAATTGACTCGTGGGCCTCGATCTCGGCTGCAGGTAGCGGCTTTGTAGCCATGCGATGTCTCCCGAATTTCATGCCGCGGCGCGATCAAGATCCATCAGATGGATCTGCGCGAAGATGCCGGATTGACGCAGGAGGTGCGCCGTATCTGGGGTAATATTGATCTGCATGGCCGACAGGCCGCGGGGATCGTTGTTGTCGGGCAATCCAAGCGGAAGGCATTCCCATCCGAAGGCGAGGATTTGTTGGAACCATGCCCATTCGGCAACGCCGGTATAGGTCTTGATGCCATTGCTGAGCGCGTATTCGACCAGGGCAGAGACGAGGCGATTGCGCGTGGCGAGCCGCTCGCGAGCTTTCAGGCGGCGCGCCAGACAGAAGCGGGTTATTTCGCGAACTGTCGGGCCGGTGGGCGGTACGCCATCGCACAGATTGGGAAAGATGGTATCGAGGATGTGCGGCCTGTCGGTCTGGAGCAGACGGGCAGAACCGGCATGCTCGCCGGTGTCATCGGTGATGACGATATAGACGGCTTCATCATCATCGAACTGATCGATCTCGTAGCGACGGGCGAGAACGGGAACATCCCAGCCAAGTAGATCGACGAACACGCGCTTGCGCTCTTCAAACATCGATCTGAATACACGGCCACTCAGCGCCTGTTCGATGCCATTTCCTGTAACAACCATGATCACCTCCATTTGTGAGGCGATCATTCGATCAGCTTGTCATGATCTGCGTTATCCCCAGAACTGGGGAGGGATCGTCAGCGCAGGATATCGGTAAAGCTAATGGCGCCGTCGAAGAGCGCGCGAATGGCGAGCATCGTGCGTTTGGTTACGCCGTAGCGATCACGTGCATCCTTAAGATGCTGCGTTACGGTTTCGGCGCCGACTCCTAGAATTTTGGCAATTTCCCAATCGGTCTTACCCCGTGCGACCAGCGCGACGCATTCGATTTGACGATCGGTGAGTTGCGGCGCGGCCGCGATGGGGGCGATCGTGGCGCGCGCTATCTTGCGGGCGGCCTCGAATGCGAAGCTGCCGACAAGCTGGACGAGCGGTAGTTGCTCTTCGTCCAGTTCCTCCCCGTCGCGCATCGCAAAGGAACAGGAACCGTTTACCTCGCCGGGGACATGCGCAGGGATCGTAAATCCGTCGCCAAGGCCCGCAGATCGAGCCGCTGCCAATACCGCGTGGTCCCGCGGGTGGAGTGAGATCATGGCCTCTACCTTCGACCAGGCGAAACCTATAGTCGTCGTGTGGCTTGCACGATGGATCGGGTCAGCAGCGTAGAGTCGGCCCTCCTCGAACGCATCAACCCAATCTCTCGGATAGCTGACAAGGCGAACGGCTGTGCTTCCGGGGTTCAGTAAGTCGATGTGATGCACGAGCGCGAAATAGCGGAAACCCATTGCTGCCGTAATTTCTTCGACAGCCTGGAGGAGAGCGTGAGGGGTCGAAGCAGCGCGGGCCACAGTGCAGAACGCCTGCACCTCGGCAAGGGTGATCATAAGCCGCCGATCTACTTGCTATACGAGAGCCTCAATATTGAGATGTCCGTCGCGGACAGCGCGAAGCACAAGTTGGGTCCGACGGCGGACGCCATAACGTCGGCGCGCGCCTTCGACATATTCGTGCACCGTGTCGCGGCTCAGGCCCAGAATTTGTCCAATTTCCCAGTCGCTCTTGCCCTGTGCCACCAGATCAATGCAGTCGATCTGGCGCGGGCTGAGCGCTATCGGCACCTTTGCCAGTTCATCTGGACCGAGAAGGGTTCGAGCCTGGTCGAACGCAACCGTGCCAATCAATCGGGCAGAGAGAAGGTCCGGGCTTGAAATCTGGTCATGGCCTTGACGCGCCATGGTGAACATCGCGTCGGGCTCGTCGCGCATCCTGATCGGCATGGTGAACCCTGCTGCAAGTCCGTGCGCGCGACCCCGCTCCAGAATTGATAGCTGGCGCGCATTGGGCGCGATGTAATCCCCGATTTGATCCCAGGTGAGCCCAGAGACGGTCTTGGCACATGCAGCGTGGACCGGATCTTCAAGATAGAGGCGGGCATCCATCACCTCCTCGATCCAGCGCACCGGATAGGTGGTTATCAGTAGCGCTTTGCGGGTGGTCCGCTTCAAATCGACATTGTGCACCAATGCGAACCAGCGGAATCCAAACTGCCGCACAATCGCATCGAGCAAGGATTTGAGCTGATCGAGCGTCGTCGTCTGCCGGCATTCGGCTTCGAATGCGGTGATATCGCCCAAGCGGCCAGCATCTTCGAAACTACCCATAGTGCGAACGATTCGCACTTTGAATGTTGTTTCGTCCAGTCACCGTTCGGCGAAGCCATTGAAAAACAAGACCGGCTGCCTCGAGCAGGCAGCTCCCCGCAACAAATGCACAGGTCGTCTTTAGGACGAGTCGCCCGGTGCTATGATGAAAGGGCGCGCGTGACACTTTACCTCCGGGCAAAGTGTCACAGCCGACAAAATGATGAAATCAACGGCGAAGGGGGATTCACTTCATCCCCTATATGTGCTGGATTCAATCCCGTTATGTTGCATTCTCCGATCATCGGCGACGGCCGCCCGCAACTGGATATGCCGTCCTTGTTGGAGATGCTTGCGCGGTCGTCGTCTCGGCCGCGATACGCCTTTATGGTGCTCAACCTGATTGCCCAAGTTTCCCGTTCCGACGGCAGCGCCGGGCCGCTGGTCGCCAAGGGCGGCGGCCTCATCCCCTTGCGTGACTGGCTTTGTGACGCACTGACGCCGATGGGGCAGCGCGACCCTCGGCGCGTGGCCCTGGGAGAGCGGATACGCAGCGATCTGGCAATGTCCGGCGCGTTGCCGATTGATGGGGGTCAGGCCACGGCAATGGTCGAAGAAGCCATCCGTGAGCAGGTACGGGCTTCGGGCAAGACGAATGTGAGCCGGGCGGTGTCGGAGCTGGTGCGCGCTGGCTTGCTCAAGCGGCACTATCAGGGCTATTGCGTCGATCATTATAATCGCGGTGCGCGGCGCCAAGCCGTCTATGTCTTGGCTGGTAGCGCGCGCGGCTTGATCGGCGGCAGACAAGAGCAGCCGAGGGCCGTTCCGAAACAGGCAGA
>CAYOTF010000091.1:0-10799 GCA_964406805.1 uncultured Zetaproteobacteria bacterium
CATGGAGGACTTCGTCCTCCTCTGCGCCTTCGTGGCACACAACTGTCACCGTAATCCCTGGTATTGTTGGTTTTTAATCTATTGTCATTGCCACCACTCGATGGTGGTCGCGTGGCGGTGGGTTTGTTGCCTGGCCCTATGGCCTATCAACTCTCCCGCATCGAACCGTTCGGTTTTCTGATTATTGTCCTCTTGCTGGTGTTCGGTCTCTTGCAAACCATCATTGGCCCCTTTGGTGATGGGCAGTGCCAGTGTGCTGATTGGTTTGGCAATGCCCGGGTGAGGGAACGGATCAGTTGCTATAGCTAGCGCCGGATTAAGGTTTGGCCAGCAAGGTAGACTTGATCCAGGGCTAGCATCGCCTGATTGATGATTGCATGTTGTTGTTTGCGTTGGATGGCATCGACGATCATCGGGGCACTGATACAAAGCCGCAGTGCGCCCGCAGATTGAGCCTTGGCTGCCAGCCCAACATGAATGGGGCGACCCAATTGCACACGCATATCAGCGTGCAACTGTAAATATTGATAGATCGCCAAGCTCTCGGCATGGCTGGCGTAAGTGGTGTATCCTTGGGACGATGGCAGACGCAACATGAAGGGGAAAATGGTGGGAGATTGATCCCATTCGCCTTGATTCTGATCTGTTTGACTCTGGTTTGTTTGACTGCGGCTCGTTGTTTTTTCGATGCCTCTGTGTAGCGCAGGTGCAGGCAGTTGGGAAAACCGCTCATCATGCATCAAACGCTGCTCCATCGCGCCAGCAAACTGTTGCAGGAATGGCTTGATCTGCTGTTGATCCAACGCTTGCAACGCTTGCCATGATGTCAGTGCAACCTGCCAGCGCAGCAGTAAACCGGCAGCGGGCAGACTCGCGGCAGTATGGATTTTGTCGCTGTTCTTTGCGGCGACTCGGTTTGGAATGAACAGTGCGGCTGAGAAGCTGGGACCTGCAAGGAACTTGGAGCCTGTTATCATCACCATCACTGCATGATCGAGATAATGATGCAGGGTCTGTTGCGATATGCGAAACTGGCAGGCATCGAGCAACAGGTGCAATTGATCTGGAAAGCGCTGTCTTAAATCCAAAGCACAGGATAATGAAGGTGCGATGCATCCGCTTTTGGACTGATCGACCATGACCAAGACGATATTTTTATCGTCTTGGATGGCCTGTTCGACCTGAGTAATCACTGCAGCATCAATCACTGCAGCAGGCAAAGGGATACCATCGGCATCACGAATGTTTATTTCAGCACTGCTGACCATCTGATCCGCTGGGCATAGCGCTGCAGGCACACCGCGACCTGTTTCTGCGGCATCGACCATCAGCACAAACCATGCACGTTGCTTTGTGCCGTGTTGTATGATTTGCATGGCAAGACGATGTGAGATGGTACCGGATGCGGTGAGCAGAATGTCGCAATACTCATCAATCCGGCAACAGTTGCGGATCTCTTGTCGGATGCGTTCCCCATGTGCGGCATAAACCGATTCAGCATTAAATCTGCCAATTTCATCGGCCATTTGATTGCGCAGGCGATCTGCTGTTGCAAACCCGCTAGTGGAAATCGTACTGGCTGTCGATGAACCCAGCCTCAATAAATCCGGCTCAGGGCAAGGACGACAGAGATAGTGATTGGTACCGCTGTTTGAATCCAGCTGCATGCGTGCATCGTCGCCGCTGATCAATAATTGGGCGGTGGAGGGAAAACTGCTCAAAACAATGCACTCAACGCAATAAACGCCATGGATAGTCCAACGGTTTGTCTAATAAATTGCCGAATGCGCTCCCAACGCATTGCTCAGGGCGCAACAAGGCGCAGCAGCATTTGCTGAAAGGCATGGAATATTTTATGCATCTGTGGGCGTTTGTAGGGAAATAGTGCGACTGGATCCATGGCGTGCACAATAGCGCTGGTATCCACTTCAAAGATCAGCAGCTGAGAATCATCGGTTTCAGCGCAATCGATGATCAGGTATTCCAGTTGCATCTGTGCATGCATAGCAGCAAATGCCTGTTGATGTCGGACAGCAAAGCCCTGATCAAAATCTGCCATGCAGGCTGCTTCTTCAGCACATTTATCAGCATTATCGATCATGCCAGCATTGAGGTAATGCACTAGCCAGTGCGATGAAATAGCCAAATGACAGACGAAGGGAAGCCCTTCAATCAGTACGATACGATATTTGCGAAACAGGCCATCGTTGGAGGCATAATCGATAAAACGGGAAATGTAAAACAACTCTTCCGGTTGATCGTTGAGGTAGCTGTCGATATCTGCCGGTTTATCGAGTCGCACCAGCCCATGCCCACCATGCGATTCTACTGGCCGCACGATAATCGGAAAATCCTGCTGTGGTAAATAGTGTCCGATGCTGGTTGCTGTGCTGTTTTGCGTATTATTTTTTGTCCCTTCCGATTGGGCTGTAGCAAGCCTTGTTAGCTGACTTCGGCTCAATCGCACAGACATGGGCATGGTTATGCCCGCTTGGTCTTGCAACAGGCTTGCTGCTGCTTCGCGGCTGGTTTGCATGACATGTTCGGGTCGATTGATGATCGTGACTGGGCAATCACGCAATTGCTCTGCGAGATGTTGCAATAATACCGTGTTGCGGTCGGATTCACCTACTGCGATGAACAGCAAATCATAATTCATCAGATCCTTCGCGATGTCAGATCCCGCTTGCATGTAACAGAGATCCATGGCGATGGCGGAGCCTTCAAGCAAAAACTCCAAGGGTAGGTTGTCCATCAAATCCCCTGCACCCATCAATACCAGCATACGCAGTTCAGGCGCAACCGGGGCGGATAACAGGCTATAACGTGTTTGCAATTGCATGGCTGTTTGTTGCCATTGCAATGCGGCTTCGGGATCATGGTAAAGAAAGTGGATGGTTGCCAAGTCCATGCGCGCTGCAGCATCATCAGGTTGCTGTTCGATGCGGGTTAATAATTGCTGCGCCACGGGCATCAAATCGACCCCCTTGAAAGCCTGGGCGGTTAAACTGGCCAAGCCGATTAATTTATTGGCTGTCGCGGATGGTGATACGGTCATCTGTGCTCCTTGGTGGTCATTTCAAGTTCCGCAAGCTTGTGCAGCATTGCGTGTGGCAGTAAGCAGCTTGTCCATATCATGTTGCTCGCTGCGGTGGTTTACAATGGCCACCCGAATGACTGCCCGCTCATGTAATATCGATAAGGATGGTGCAGCCAGGCCTGAGAGCTGAATATGGCGGATCATGGCGCGGTTGATATTATCATATTGCTCTGGAGATAAGCTTTTGTCGCCACAATAACGAAAGCAGACGATATTTAATGATACTGCCGCCATAAGTTCCAGTTGTGGTGTGCCCGTAACTTGTTGCGCTACATAGTTTGCCAGCTGGCAGCAATGTGAAATCATATCGCCCATTTTGTCACTGCCGTAGGTTTTAAATGTGAACCACACCTTGAGGGCGCGAAAGCCACGCGACAGATCAATGCCGTAATCGCATGGCCATGGCGAATTGGCTGCCAGTCCATCTGCTTCGCGCTGTAAATACACATCGGCAGCGGCAAAGCTGCGATGATGTTTGTCGCTATCTCGCATCAGTACCATGCCTGCATCATAGGGTACTTGTGCCCATTTGTGGAAATCCAGCGCCAGTGAATCGGCCTGTTGGATGCCGTTCAAACGTGGTGCAATATCAGCTGCAAGCATCGCCAGCGCACCAAAAGCACCATCAACATGAAACCATGCTCCGGCCGCATGGGCAATCGTAGCTAGGCTTTCGAGATCATCAATAGCGCCTGTGTTCACTGTGCCTGCGGTACCCACAATCAGCCAGGGCGTATTACCTGCAGCTTTATCACTGGCGATTTGAGCTTGTAAGGCGGCGGGATCCATTTGGTATTGATCATTGCAGGGGATGGAGCGCAAGGTGTGGCGAGCAAGGCCAATCATGGCGATGGCTCGGCCAATACAGCCATGTGCCTGTTGTGAAACATAGGCGATCAAGGCTTGTGTTGCAGTATCGCTATCATGACGGCTTGGATGATTAGCCAGGGCTGAATCGCGAGCTGTAATCAGGGCAATCATTGTTGCTGCGGATGTGCCTGTCGTCAGCACACCACTGGCTTGTTTGGGGAAACCGAACAAATCACGCATCCAGTTTATGACCTGACGTTCTACTTCAAGCGGGATCTGGTTGCGTCCACCAAGATTGGCATTGAGTCCTGCGGCCAGCATTTCCGCCAGCATGCCGACCGCCGTGCCGCCGCCATGCACCCAGCCCATAAAACCGGGATGGCTGTTACCGACGCTGTAAGGCAGAATATATTGCATGAATTCAGCGTGCAGACTGTGCAGTTGGGTACCGCTGGTGGGCAATGGCGTTTGAAAGCGTTGCCGCACACTATCATCGGCAGGTTGCCATACAGGCCGTTCGCGAATGTCTTGCAGGTAATCCACCATATCATCCAGCATGCGGTGGCTTTGGGCACGGAAATCGTCCCAGTTTTCGGGATCAAGCATGGATCGGTTTTGTTTCTTGCATTTGCATCGCCCCTGATATTGATCAATTCACAGTTAACGCTTGGCATAGAGCAATCGGCATGCCAATTTGAGTCTGATTGAATCTAATTTGAATTGTGATTTCGGGAGACCCGGTTTATTGTCGCTTGTGCCGTGTTGCGTTACAGTCGGAAGTGATAAATAGAATGGGGTGCGGGCTGCTGAAGGATAGAATGCCAGTGTTATTGAAAGGTTTGCTGCAGGGCTTGCGGCCGCTATTTGAGGCGGCACGCGATTTAACACCTATTGTGCTGGTGATTCTGTTTTTTCAGGAGCTGGTGCTCAAACAGCCCATTCCCAATCTGAATGATGAAGTTCCGGGGACATAATACAGAATTATTTCAGAAGTTCCGGGGACATAATACAGAATTATTTCACAACCACTGACCGTCTGGATTTGGCCGACTCCTGCCTTTGGTGATCAGCGTATAGCGGCCCAATCTAGACACTCCGATATAAAACCATGTATAACTAAATTTAAGTAAAATAGTGTCTACTGAATCAGAGGTAGTTCTATCTGTGGTTCTAAAAGATAGAAACATATCTAACTTTTAATCCCTTCTTTACTGGTGTACGTTCGTACATCACCATTCAGCCATGTCCCCTTCCCAAGATCCAAACTGGCCCAACGCCATCGCCCATATCGATGCAGATTGTTTTTTCGCTTCATGCGAACTTGTTAGGCGACCAGAGCTTATAGGATCGCCCGTATGCATCCTTTCCAGCCAAGATGCATGCATCGTAGCCAAGACCTATGATGCGAAGGCTGTAGGCATTAAAACAGGCATGCCTATATGGGAAGCCAAGAAGCTATTACCCAACGCTACCTACCTATCAGCAGATTTTCGTTTCTACGGCCTAATCTCTAACAAGATGTTCTCCATTCTAAAGCGTTATTCTCCCGATCTAGAGGTTTATTCTATTGACGAAGGCTTCCTCAATTTAAATGGCACTCAGACACTCTGGAAAAAAGATTATAAAGGTATTGCTCATGACATTCGGAGAACTGTTCATCGTGAGGTTGGAATTACCGTATCTGTTGGGGTTTCTGTCACTCGTATTCTTGCAAAGATGGCTTCCGAGTATAACAAACCAAATGGTGTAACTATCGTGCCAGACAATATGGTAAGACTCTTTCTGGAATATTCTAAACTTTCAGATGTATGTGGTATTGGCAGGAATCGTGAGACCTCGCTCAATAATATTAAAATTCATACTCCAATGGACTTTGTGAATACGGATGTGTCTATCATCCAACACCTATTGGGTAAGTCAGGAACAGACCTATGGCATGAGTTGCGAGGTACGTCCGTCATGGGGCTTGAGCTGCATGCGCAACTACCTAAAAGCATAGCCCGTACTTCTAGCATGGGTGAAGTTACATCCGATAGGAAAACCATTGTCTCGCACCTGATTCGTCATACATCTCGCCTTGCAACAGAGCTTGTTACTAAAAACCTTCTGACCAAACGCATTACTATTTTCCTGAAAATGAAAGAATTAAACTCCATCTCATCCAAAACAGATTTTGAGTATCCAACGAACAATTATTTTCGCCTTAACCAAGCCGTTCGAGATATGCTGGCAGAGCTGTATAAACCTGATGAGCTATATCGAGCTTGTGGTATTGTTGCAGAGAAAATCACATGTGCCGAAAAAACAATGCCCGACCTGTTTGGACGTATGGAGAAAGATGCAAAGCAGGCAGGCCTGTTTCTCACTGTTGATAGAATAAATAAGACCTATGGTCACAGTACCATCAAAATGGCTGGTGCATTTTCTCCAAAGCAAACGAGAAAGAGCATTAGATTTGCGTATCCGTTAATAATGGCAAGCTGAATAATTGCCTTTGGCGATAGACTGGAATTACGGTGACAGTTCACTAAATGCATTTTTTATAAAAAAACCAAAAGATAAAGCCATTAGCGATCATCAGCTAAAGCACGCTGCATGATATCGGCGCGTTTATTTTCACCCAAGCTACGCAGTGCTGTGATCAGTAGTTTCCTCGTTTTGTTGGATGGATGAATGGCTAGGCTGCGTTGGTAGGCATGCAAGGCTTTTTCATGGGCTTTGTTTTGTTCCAGGATTTCACCGTACACGCGCCAGCATGGTGCGCAGGCTGGTAACAAGCGTATGGCTTTGGCGGCGGATTTGGTGGCCTGCTTGATGGTTTGATGCGCTCGCTGATGACGTGATTGGAACTCCGCCAAATGCAGCCATGCAAAGCCATTCAGCGGATCAACTTTGATGGCTTTATGAAAGCGCTTTTTAGCCTGTTGTTGATCACCTGCTTTTTCCGATAACGCAGCTAGCAAATACCACGGTGCAGCTTCATCCCTGAGTTTTGTTGTGGATTTTATTAACAAGCGCCGCGCTTCATTGCGTTTGCCCTGTTGTTGCAACAGATACGACAAATTCACCACGCTGGGTAAATGCCAGGCTATGTTTAGATTCTTTCGATACAACGCCAATGCTTCATCATCATGGCCGATCTCTTGCAGCAATACGGCCAGATTATAACGTGCCTCAATATGATCCGGTCGCATACGCAACTCCGAACGCAAGGCACGTCGAGCTTCGCTTATTTGTCCTGCTGCGATCAACGATTCGGATCGTTCAAAGGCTGTTGTAGCCCATGCTGGCGCAGCATAAAAACAGATACCGACATATAACAGGCGCAGCAACAGACGCGGCAACAACATATTAATGTTGCCGTTCCAAACCCATACGGCCAGTCATCATCAGCATTTCTTCCATGCGACGCTGTTTAGCGCGGCGATCCGGTTTTATCTCGGGAGCTTTTTTCATCAACTTCCAAGGGTTCCTACGAATATCATCCGTGAATGTTTGCAAATTCTCGGATGCCAAACGCAGTTCAAATAAGGTGCGATACACATTCTCGCGATTATCCAACATCAACACATGCAGATCGCGCATGACCATGTTACCCGTTTCAAAAAATTCCTGACCGGCTTTGGCTGTTTTGGGCATTGTCTGCATCAACCGATGCAAAGCCTGCCTGTTCTCTTTCATGATACCAGCCAGATCATGGGTGGAACTGCGAATATCCGAACGGTTTTCTTCCAGCAATCCAGCCAAACCCGAAGTAGTGGATCGGAGATCGTCACGGTTCTCATCCAGCATGCTATTGATGGTATCGGTTATCTGCTCCGCTTTGTTAAAAAACACCGTGGCATCTTCGGTTAACGTCGATGCCCGACTAATCATATCGCGAAAATCGCCACCCGCAGTCACCGAAATTTCAGTACCTTTCAAGGGTTCGACATCTCCAGCCCGGGCTCGCAGAGCAATGTATTTCTCACCCACTAAACCACCGCCGGCAATATGCGCCCGGGTGGAGGCAGGTAACTTAATACCCGGCTGAATCAGCAAGCCCACCAAGGCCTGATTGTTTTTCAAGCGAATCGATGCCACTTCCCCCACATGCACACCTGCCATCAATACCTGCGTTTGCACAGCAAGACCCGACGCATCATTAAACACAACCTGAATACGAGTACCCTCCGCTTCGCCCCATTGAAAACCACCAATCTTACTGCTGAAAAAAGCAAGCGTTACCAAAGCAATCAATACAAATGCCCCCAATCGCGATTGTGCATTCATATGACCTCCCCTGAATTAACATCCTTATTGGAACCCGAATAGAGTCGTTTTTCGTCTGACTGCCCGGGCTTCGAGCCTTCGCTTTGCGCCAACTCACCCCCCAGACGAATAGGCCCTTCCGCCCTGCCCTCGATAAATTGCCGCAGCAACGGATCTTTAGTGCGGCACAAATCCTGCTCCGACATCTGTTTATAAATCTTACCCTCATAAAGCATACTAACTTGGTCGCTGAACTCATGAACCAATTTCATACTATGCGCGATGGTCAGCGATGTGACATTCATGCGCTCATGCAATCGTTTGATTAGCTTGGTAATCACATCCGACATGACCGGATCAAGACCAGCCAACGGTTCGTCATAAAAGATTATTTCAGGCCGATGACAAATGGCTCGCGCCAGACCCACCCGTTTTTTCATGCCGCCGGATAACTCTGACGGCTGTTTATCGCCAATACCGGACAAGCCCACCCATTCCAGCATTTCTTCCGCCCGTTCTCGCGCCTCCGCTTTTACCATGCCCTGCCGCAACAACACAAAAGCAATATTCTCCCACACCGGCATCGAATCAAACAATGCAGCCCCCTGAAATAACATGCCGATGCAAGCCATGCGCTCAAGCCGCTGATCCACAGACATCTGCGACCAATTTTCACCATTGACCAGAATCGTGCCCGCATCCGGTTTCAGCAGACCCAGAATGCATTTGACCAATACACTCTTGCCTGCGCCCGATAGACCAATGACAATATGTGATTCACCGGGCAAAATATCGAGTGAAATATCATCGAGTATCTTGCGCCCATCCAGTGATTTATGCACATGGCGCAGACTTATTTTCGGCTCGACTTTCATGTTCGACATCCGCAAATCATCGTCAATCCCAAGCGACTCATTGAAATATCCATACGGTGAGCATGTAATCGGCCACTAAAATACTCATCGCACTGATCACCACCGCGCGTGTGGTTGCCCGCCCCACACCAGCCGCTCCACCATCACAATAATAGCCTTCTGCACAACTTACCACGCCAATAATAGCGCCAAACACCGTCGCTTTGAGCAAGCCGGAATAGAGATCAATCAACTGCAAATAATCATAGGAATTGTGAATATAGGTGTGTGGATTCTGATTCAGCACATGCACACTAATCATATAACCACCGGACATGCCAATCGCATCGGCCAACACCACCAGCAGCGGCATCATCAAAATAACCGCAATCAAGCGCGGCATAATCAAATAACGCACTGGATCCGTCGATAATGTCCATAAGGCATCGATTTGTTCCGATACACGCATGGTGCCAAGTTCGGCAGCAAAGGAAGCACCTACACGTCCGGCCACCATCAGCCCCACCAGAACCGGCCCAAGTTCGCGTAAAATAGACAGCGAAACCACCGTCGCAATCATGCTTTCCGCCCCAAAACGATGAAATGCCACCCACGATTGCAAAGCCAGAACCATGCCGGTAAACACCGCCGTCAGCAGCACAACAGGCAACGATTGCACGCCGACCATCTCGCATTGCCGTACAATCAACGCAAAAAACCAGGGCGGCTTATGCAAACGACGCAATACCTTGCCCATCAGCAGCGGGTACAACCCCACCGCATAAGCCAAACGTTCGGCCGCAGCCCCGATGCGCTGTAGCATTAACTCACTCGTTCGTTCCAATACATTCGTGCAAGGCCATCATTCCTCCAGAACATTGAATAATTCGGATTAAGTTCAGCAATTAGTCTAACATCACATCGTTTTCATACAAAACGATAGTGAAATCATTATCTGTTCAGAGTACGCTGCGCCGCCATTTCATTCAACCTTTTGTTGTTCATCCACGTATTTTTCAGGAGTTCCCATGACTGTTCGCACCCGTTTTGCCCCTTCACCCACCGGCATGTTGCATATCGGTGGTGCCCGCACTGCCCTCTTCGCCTGGCTCTATGCCCGCCATCACGGCGGCGAATTTGTCTTGCGCATTGAAGATACAGATCGCGAACGCTCCACTGATGAAGCCACCGAAGTCATCCTCGATGGCCTCTCATGGCTGGGTCTAAACTGGGATGGTGAACCGATTTTTCAAGCCAGCCGCCAGCATCAACACATTCAAGCCGCCGAGCAACTGATTCAACAAGGCGATGCCTACCGTTGCTATTGCAGTCGGGAAGAGCTCGATAGCATGCGCGAAGCGCAACGTGCGGCAGGCCAAAAGCCAATGTACGATGGCCGTTGCCGCCATCGCAGCGGTCAATCCGACAATCAATCCGACAATCAATCCGACAATCAATCCAACAATCAGTCCAACGATCAGCCTTACGTAGTTCGCTTCCGTTCACCCGACGCAGGCGAGACTGTCGTCAATGACCTGGTGCTCGGACTCGTCAGCTTCCCCAACGCCGAACTCGATGATTTAATCCTGCTGCGCAGCGATGGTACACCCACCTACAATCTGGCCGTCGTCGTCGATGATGCCGATATGCAGATTTCACATGTCGTGCGTGGCTCGGATCATCTGAATAATACTCCGCGTCAGATTCAGTTGTATCAGGCGCTGAACCTGCCGATACCACAATTCGCCCATATCCCGCTAATTCATGGCCCCGATGGTGCTAAA
>CAYOTF010000092.1:0-10710 GCA_964406805.1 uncultured Zetaproteobacteria bacterium
AAAGCAAGACTCAGCGAACCACCAATCAGGCCAGTACCAACAATCACCAGATGTGGAATGCGATCCATCGTTTTACAACTCTCCTAGAATGACGTGCAGCGCGCTTAAAAACAGCGCATTTTCCTCTGCTGTGCCCACCGATATGCGCAGATAATCCGCCATGCCGTAGCCGACAAGCGGACGCGGGATAATGCCCCGATTCTCCAGCGCCTGCAAAATCTCATTGCTTTGCTCCGAGCGCAGCAATACGAAATTCGCGAAACTCTTGCCACCCAGCAAACCCAAAGCATCGAGTGCTATTTCCAATTTATCGCGCTCAGCCACCGTATCCGCCACACGCGCCTGCACCCAATCACCATCGTCCAGCGCCGCCGTGGCTGCAGCCTGCGCCAGCAGGCTGACATTAAACGGTTCACGAAAACGATTCACCAGCCCCACAATCACTGCATCAGCCACCGCATAACCCACCCGGCAACCGGCTAATCCGTAGGCTTTGGAAAAGGTACGACTGATCACCAGCCCCGGATGCTGCAAGACATGTACCGAATCACCCAGCTCATCGGCTACAAAATCGTAATAAGCTTCATCAATAATCACTACCACATCACGTGGCACAGCATCCAGAAAGCGCTGCATCAGATCATTGCCCAGCAATGTACCGGTCGGGTTGTTCGGATTGGCAATGCAGATCACTTTGGTACGCTCCGTCAGTGCAGCCAGCATGCCATCCAGATCATGTGTTAAACCATCGGCTTCCGGCACCGCAACACCGCTTGCACCTGCAGCCTGTGTCGCCAGTGCATAGACAATAAAACCGCGCTGCGCATACACCACTTCGTCACCAGCACCTGCAAAACTGCGAATCAGCAACTCCAACACTTCATTGGAACCATTACCAATCAGGATTTGAGCCCGATCAACAGCGTGAAAAGAAGCCAGTTTTTCTTTCAGGGCATTACCGTCACCATCCGGATAACGGTGCACTTCCGATGCTGCTTGTTGCATGGCTTGAATAGCCAGCGGTGACGGGCCATAGGGATTTTCATTCGAGGCCAGTTTAATCGCCCGCTGCAGGCCTTTTTCACGCAACAGCGTTTCCACCGGTTTACCCGGCACATAGGGGTACAAGCCGGCAGTCTGCGGCACACAACGTGCCATCCAATCAACACTCATCCGATCACCTACAACGCTTTGGAAACCGGATACGAACCCAGCACTTTAATAAAGCCTCCCGGCTTGTTTTGGATTTCAGCAATCGCTGCCGCCACAGGCTCATCATCACGATGCCCCTGCACATCGGCAAAAAAGACATATTGCCATAGTTTTTTCTTCGATGGCCGCGACTCAATACGCGTTAAGCCAATGCCGCGTTCAGCAAAGGACGCGATCAGGGTATGCAATGCGCCCGGTTCATCCTTGATCGACATCACCAACGATGTCTTATCTTCCCCCGATGCTGGTGAATCGTGTTTACCAATCACCAGGAAGCGGGTGGTATTATCATGGAAATCTTCAATATTGCGCTGCACCAGGGGCAGGCCGGACTGATCAACCACCGAATACGGGCCAACCACGGCACAGGTTTGCCAGTTCAAAGCACCAGCCCCCCCCGCTTTCGCTTCATCGACAATCTGAGCAGCACGGATGGTCGATGAGGATTCCATCAACTGTGCATTGGGCAAATGCGCCGCCAGCCAATTGCTGCACTGACCCAGGGGTTGCGGATGCGAAATCACCAATTCAATGTCGCTTAGATTTTCGGCATAGGTAAATAAATGATGGCGGATAGAGAGTTGAATTTCAGCGCAGATAAAAATATCGCGTTCCATATTGGCAAACAAGTCCAGAGTCGGAGTCACCGCTCCTTCAAAGGCATTTTCCACCGGTACCACGCCATAAGTCGCGCGACCGGACTCCACCTCATCAAACACCATTTCCAACGAAGCGCAGGCTAGATATTTCGGCGTTCCACCAAACTGGCGTGTTGCCGCAGTATGGCTGAATGTACCTTGAGGGCCTAGATAGGCAATCGTCATCGGATGTTCCAGCGCCAGACAGGCACCTATAATTTCACGATAAATACCATGAATGGATTCATCCGGAATTTTTGTTTCATGCTCGCTCGCTGCCGCATCGCTATTGCGCGCCAACAAGCGGCGGATAATCGAAGCTTCACGGCTCGGTACATAGAAAGGCACATCGCCCTTATTCTGCTTCGCTTCACCCACCTTGCCCGCCAAGCGTGCCCGCTTACGAATCAAATCAAGCATTTCATCATCAACCGCATCAATCGCAATGCGTAGTTTATTCAATTTCGTTTCCAAATCACCCATGCCAGCACGCTATCAGCAGCCAAAGACGCAATCCATGCCCGAACTTACCGACACATCACTCCTCTCTCCCGCAAACACGCTTCATTTGTTTGTTTGGCATGATTCGTTGTTTGCAGCACAATATCGCCGATGCGTATTTTACTGGTAGAAGATGATCAAAAGCAGGCTGAATTTATCCGCCGTGGATTGCGACAGGAAGGCTTCTGCATTGATCATGCAAGCGATGGTGAGCAAGGCTTGAATCGTGCGCTTTCAGCACCGTACGATCTGTTTATTTTCGATTTAATGCTGCCGCTACGCGATGGGATTTCGTTAATCAACATTGTGCGCGCTCAAGGCGTAAGCACCCCTATTTTGGTGCTCAGCGCACGCAACTCAGTAGATGACCGGGTAAAAGGGCTGCAAGCTGGTGGCGATGATTATCTGGTTAAGCCCTTTGCCTTTTCCGAGCTTCTAGCGCGAATCGATGCCCTGCATCGGCGCGCAACAAATCTGAACGAACCGGTTCAATTTAACGTCGCTGATTTACATTTGGATTCCCGGCGACAGAAAGTATTTCGTGGCAGCAGCCCCATTGATTTGCAACCCAAGGAGTATGCCCTGCTAAAATATCTCATGCGTCATGCCGGTCGGGCAGTATCAAAAACCATGATTATGGAGCACGTCTGGGATTATCATTTTGATCCTCAAACCAATGTCGTTGAATCGCGTATTTCCCGCTTGCGCGAAAAAGTAGACCGCCCCTTTGACCTCCAGCTCATCCATACTGTGCGCGGCATTGGTTATGTGCTCGAAGAGCGTTCATAAATGGTGAAAACACTGCGTTTCAGATTAACCCTATGGCATGCGATCATCTTTGGCAGTATGGCACTGGGCATTTTCGGATTTGCTTACATGGCGGTATCCAATCAAATGCTGGAATCCCTGACCGAAAGCTTGCAGGACAAGGCGCTGGAATTTTCGGATCTCTATCAAATGGGCGATATCAAAGCGCTGCAAGCTGAAATGGACAGGGAGCGATTAACGCACAGGAATGGGCTGTTCTATGCTCGACTGATCAATGCCAAAGGCAATATCATCATACAATCGACTCCCAACCTGTGGACACTGCCATTACCACAACCAAATACGATGATTGTGGACACACAATGGTTTGAGATGCCAATCAATCGACACGGTGAACTGGCAACACTGATTGCCGTTCCCACACACGATCATGGCTGGATTCAAATCGGTCTATCACAGCGCCAATATGCAACGCAGCTAAAACATGTTCGCGATAACTTCGCCTTGGCGCTGATGGTTATCATTTTGGTAGGCATTATGACCGGATGGTGGCAAGTGAGCCAGGCGCTGGCCGGTGTGGACAGGGTGCGTCAAATGGCCATCGACATTGGCGAAGGTGCATTTGATCGCCGCCTTGCCTTGCAAGGCCATGGTCAGGAGCTGGTAGAACTTGCCGATGCATTTAATAGTATGTTGGATAAAATTGAGCAATTGCTCGGCGAAATGCGCGATGTGAGCGATAATATAGCACACGATTTACGCACCCCCGTCACGCGCATTCGCGGCTTGGCTGAGACTGCACTGATGAGCAAGTCTGGAAATCATGCCGAACACGAAGAGGCGCTGGCGGAGGTTGTGGATGAATGTGACCGTCTCAGCATGATGATCAATACTATGCTGGAGATTGCACAATCGGACTCTGGCACCATACAACTGGAACGAAAACCTGTTGATATGGGAGAGATGCTCCATGAAGCCTGCGATCTTTTTTCATCTGTCGCCGAAGATGCCGGCATTGATTTAAAATTGGAACTCAACACTACGAATTTGATGGTGACAGGTGATCAGTCTCGATTGCAACGACTGATGGCCAATTTAATCGACAATGCTATTAAATTTTCACCTGAAGGCAGTCGCATAAGGCTCGCAGCCTGCAGAGAGGCTGAAAACATTTGTCTGTTTGTCATGGATAATGGCATGGGCATATCGGAAGCAGATATGCCACATATCTTTGATCGCTTTTATCGCTCCGACAGAAGCCGAAG
Source organism: uncultured Zetaproteobacteria bacterium (assembly GCA_964406805.1). Taxonomy (GTDB): domain Bacteria; phylum Pseudomonadota; class Zetaproteobacteria; order Mariprofundales; family Mariprofundaceae; genus Mariprofundus. The sequence goes on from CAYOTF010000092.1 coordinate 4,385, forward strand.
CACACTTGGAAACGGTTTGGGGCTATCGTATGTAAAAAGCATCGTGACAGCTCACGGAGGCAGTATTCATATTCAAAGCCAGCCGGGCAGCAATACATCAGTACGCATCACCCTACCCGCCACGCCGAATGACTCCTCCAGCTAGCTGCTGGATTCACCGCTCAGTCTTGTTGCAACGAACCTTGAATTCACGGCCTCTAATGTTACAAATTAAGGAAACTTGAAACATGACCAAATGGCATACTTGCCTTAAGAGCAAGTTCATTGCCTCCGTTTATCATTCAGATTCAATGCAACCTCTGATCGAAATCTCCAAAAAATATGGGTGTCTGGTGGCATGCCATCAAAAACTGATTTTGATATGACACACATACGGCATCAGTGTTGCATCTATTGCTGGCAATCAGCCCGGTTTTATCATGAGCGTTAAACGAGGCACCCATGAACTTTGGTATCTTATACATTATTGCCGCCGTAGTCACTTTCGCAGCATTCTTGATTCTTTGGCAAGCTGTTATCAAGCGACACACTATTCCCGGCCAATCTGATCTGATTACAGGATGCGTTGCAGTTGCCATGATGCTGAATGTTTGGGCCATTCATCTGATGGATTCATTCACGGCCAATGGTATCAATTCCACCTTAGCCACCGGTGCCTCTATAGGCATCTTGATTGTACAGGGGATTTACATCATCGGTGTGATTCGTCACCACACCAGAGGGCTCGGTCTGCTCCTGTTACCGCCCACAGCTTTTGTACTGTTACTGATTCCTATTCTGCCACAAGCGCACGAGCCAAATTGGGTGCAAACGTCATCGCTGTTGGAAACAACTCACCTGCTCATTTCCCTGTTGGCTTATGGTGTATTGACCTTTGCTGCGATTCACGCGGTCATGCAAATCATGCTCGATCGAGCCTTGAAAAAGAAACGCTTAACGCTGTTCATGCAAGCACTACCCTCACTGTTTGATATTGAACGACATATGATGGCTCAAGTTAAAATCGCAAGTGTTTTCTTAGCCATTAGTGTGTTCAGCGGTTTAAGCTGGCAGTGGATGGACTACCATCATGTTGCGATTTTTCACTACAAAATACTGCTGGCATTCTTTTCATTGGCTGTGCTTATCATGCTGCAAATTAAGCGCTACAGATCAAATTGGCCGACACGTATCGTAAGTTATACAGTCATCACTGCTTATATACTGCTTATACTTGCCTATTTTGGCGTTGGCTTGATTCACGGCTGGATGCATTGATGGCCTGGCTACATTCACCGCGTTCATTTGTTTGCATCGTAAAAAACTGATGTTCTCCTGGTTTAAAACAATCCACCTTTCTCGCGGGGTCAACGTGTTTCGATTCAAGTATAGTGGAATTGTTTTGCACGGATTTATTGGCGCACTGTTGGGTGTGATGGTTCTCCACCCCTTAACGAAACTGATCTATTGGCTTGAAATAAAGGGCAGTCTGGCAGGCGATGCGCAAAGCTTAAAAGGCTTTCTATTGCAGCATTTCCAACAAGCTCTCTCCTATGATGAATGGCCGACGACATTAGCCTTTGCACTGGTTGGCATCGTGATCGCTTTCATCTTCGCATACTATAACCGTAAATTATTTATACAAAGCAGAGCAATAACCTCATTGGAAAACTTATTGAGTATTGATATCCCCTCGCTCATTCTTAATGGTGAAAGTGAAACTGTGGAATTCAAATCATCGGTGAGATGGGATATAAAACAGGCATGCATCAATAAACAACTGGAAGCCGTTATTACAAAATCAATTGCCGGATTTATAAACCACCGGGGTGGAACACTTTTGATTGGTGTGGCTGATAATGGTAATATTATTGGTATCGACAATGATTACAAAACAATCAGGCACAAGAATAGAGATGGCTTTGAATGCCTTATTGTAAACCTTGTAGCAGTTCGTTTGGGGCAGGATTGCTGCACGCTGGTACACTGCTCCTTTCATACGATCAATAAAAAAGAGATCTGCAGGGTTTCTATCGAGCCCTCAACAGTGCCTGTCTATGTTGAGGTGGGTAAAACAGCACATTATTTTGTCCGCACTGGCAATGCGACCAGAGAGCTGGATGCCCGTGAAGCATATGCGCATATCCTGCGCCATTAACACGCATTGTTTGTTTCATATTCTGCAATGGGAAACATGACCAAATGGCACACTTGGGTTAAGAGCAGATTCATTGCGTCCGTTTACCATTCAACTCCAGATACAGATGTCCAAATGATGCAAACATGGATATTGATCATGCAACAACTCAAGGAGATAAATATGAACATGAATAAAAAACGGCTAGCAACTATCGCCAGCACCGTAGCCATTTGCGCCACGGTATTTACGCTCGGCATCAGCGCACAAGCAGGGGAAAGTGCTAAAATAACGAGTTCATCGGATGTGAAAGCACTTTCAACACTCAATGACCAAGAAGCACAGGCTGTTTCTCAGGCCGCAGCCCGGGTGCTCTATCATACCGAACAGGCCAAGCTTGCGCTTGCCGGCAAAAAGAAAGATACAGCACTTAAGCAAATTAATCAGGGCATCAAGTTGGTTCGTATTATCCATAGTGCCGTACCCAAATACAAAATCACCACGAACATCAAAGCATCCGATCTGAGCTACAAAACGTCAGAAGAGGTTGCACAACGCTATGTGACGGTAGTTAATAATTCCTATGTCGAAGATGTGGTCACGCCTGTTGTTCAAGCCAAAAAGAGCAAGGCTTTTCACCATCATCACAAAACTGCAATAAACCCTGAGGAAGATTTTTCCATGGTACGCAGTACGACAGTAAAGCTGGATACATTTCTAGCCGGCCGCATGCTCGCTATTGCCAAAGCCGATATCAAAGCCAATAAATTGGCAGATGCAGAACAAGCCTTGACCACCATTCAAACCAACGGTGTCGTACTTGAATCTGTATCCGTGGAATTACCTTTGGCAGAAGCCGCAGACAATCTATTTCTGGCCCAGGCTGAAATGGCAAATCAGCACTATAAAAACGCATCGGTGACTCTCAAAAAAGCTTCAGAAAGCCTGAAAGCCTATAAACAGCTGAGTGGTCATACGCATGCTAAAAGGATTGCAACATTAACCAAAAGTATTGATAAATTAACTTCTGCCATTGATGCACATCACAACACGAAGGAAATAAAATCTCTAATGGAGAGCTCCAAAAAAGATATGGCTGCCTGGTGGCATGAAGTCAAAAGCTGGTTTTAAACCGCTAAGCGATAACTAGCGACGAAGGGCTGAATGTGTATTTCGATACCGTCAGCCCTTCTTTGCTTCCCCATGTTTTTGGTGGATTAGCCAAGGAGTAAGGCCATGGACAATATCATCGACATCCGCAGCGCTGAAAAAGCACACCCCGCCGAACTGTTCGAGCAGTTCGAAAGTCGACCCGAAGGGTTAAGTACGGCAGAAGCGAAGCTTCGTCTTGACCGGTTTGGTCGCAATGCACTGGAAGAGAAGAAACCACGCCCACTGCTCAAGTTTTTGAGCTATTTTTGGGGGCCAATTCCCTGGATGATCGAGGTGGCTGTAATTCTTTCAGGGTTGGCTCACCACTGGACCGATTTTGTCATTATTATATCGCTGCTGATCTTCAACGCGGTCATCGGCTTCTGGCAGGAACACAAGGCCGCCAATGCACTCGAAGCCCTCAAAAACCAGCTTGCCCTGATGGGGCGCGTTCGGCGCGACAATAGATGGAACGATATTGATGCCGCTGAACTGGTTCCCGGAGATATTATTCGCTTACGGCTCGGCGACATTATTCCCGCAGATGCCAAATTACTCGAAGGCAATTATTTACTGGTCGATCAATCGGCTCTTACCGGTGAATCGCTGCCGGTGAGTAAGGCGATGGGTGAGGTGGTTTATTCCGGTGCCATCGCAAGGCAGGGGGAGATGGAAGCATTGGTGATCGCCACCGGTAATAACACCTTCTTCGGGCGCACGGCAAAGCTGGTAGAAAGCGCAGGCGCAGCCTCGCACTTTCAGAAGGCCGTGCTGACAATCGGCAATTATTTAATCTATTTGAGTCTGGCGCTGGTCGCCGTGCTGATTGCGGTACAACTATTCCGCCATGCGCCGCTACTCGACTTGATACAGTTCGCCCTGATTCTGACCATCGCATCCATACCGGTCGCCATGCCTGCCGTATTATCGGTCACGATGGCCGTTGGCGCGTTGGCACTCTCCAAAATGAAAGCGATTGTATCGCGCCTGCAGTCCATCGAAGAAATGGCCGGTATCGACATCCTTTGCTCGGACAAAACCGGCACGCTAACCCTGAACAAGCTCACACCCGGTGAGCCCAAACTGTTTGCCGCCAACGATAATCAGGAGCTTTTTCTGGCTGGCGCACTGGCTTCCAAAGCCGAAAACAACGATGCCATCGACCTCGCCGTCATCAGTGGCCTGCCTGATATCCAGATACTGGAGCATTACAAACAAATCTGTTTTGTACCCTTCGATCCGGTCAGCAAACGAACCGAGGCCGATGTTATCGACACGGATGGTCGTAGATTCAAAGTCACCAAGGGTGCGCCACAAATTATCCTGCAATTGGCGCAGGTCGATGCGGCAATGGTCGAGCAAGTCAACGCATCTATCAATGCACATGCCAAACGAGGCTTTCGTACGCTGGGCATTGCGCGCATGGATGATGGCGAACACTGGCAGTTTCTCGGTATTCTGCCCTTGTTTGATCCGCCGCGTGACGACTCCGCCCAAACAATTCGTGAAGCTGAAGCGCATGGCATCAGGGTGAAAATGATTACCGGTGACAATGCCGCCATCGCACGCGAAGTCTCGGAGCAACTGGGGCTCGGTACGCATATCCGTTCGGTCGGCACACTATTTGAAAACGATGCTGACGACACACACACAGAGGCGGGCATACAAGTTGAAAAAGCCGACGGTTTTGCCGAAGTCTTTCCCGAGCACAAATACCGCATCGTCAAGTTACTACAGGATCGTGGTCATCTGGTCGCCATGACCGGCGATGGCGTGAACGATGCCCCGGCACTCAAACAGGCCGATGTCGGTATCGCAGTCTCCGGCGCAACAGATGCGGCGCGCGCCGCTGCCGATCTGATCCTCACCGCACCCGGTCTGCACACCATCATCGATGCTGTTGAAGAAGCACGGCGAATTTTTGCGCGCATGAATTCCTATGCTATTTACCGCATTACCGAAACCATCCGTATTATGTTTTTTGTGGTGCTGGCAATGCTAGTATTTAATTTTTACCCGATCACCGCCATCATGATTATCCTGCTGGCTTTCTTTAACGATATACCAATCATGGCGATTGCCTACGACAATGCATGGTTAGACCCCAAACCGGTGCGCTGGAATATGCGGCGCGTACTAACTGTCTCCACCGTTCTGGGGCTCATTGGCGTGGTAGAAACATTCGGCCTTCTGTGGATCGTGAAAGAATGGATGCATTTAAGCATCGACCAGATTCAGAGCTTTATTTTTCTCAAACTGGCCATTGCCGGGCATCTTACGCTGTTCGTAGCTCGAACCAATCGCCCGTTCCTGAGCCGCCCCTTCCCCTCACCCATTCTATTGTGGTCTGCAATCGTCACCAAGATTCTTGCCTCTCTGTTCGTACTGTTCCCCTTTGGTCTGATCACCCCCATCGGCTGGTCTGATGTCGGGCTCGTCTGGATCTACTGTATCGTATGGATATTCATTGAGGATCGGGCAAAGCTCGCGGTGTACAACTATTTCAATCGTTCTTCGAGCCCTTAACCCTAGTACACTGACCAGCAGAGCCAGTTTCCAGTCGTTATTCTGTCGAAATTCAGCCGGCTATCCCTAGCAAGTTGCGCTCCCGCAGAGCTTGCTTCCGTTTGACTGGCTGAACGTATTATTAACATTTTAGATGGCATCTGCAAGCGCCACTTCTCCAAGTGTTACTGCTGCCCGATGAGCCCCTTTCTGGTGTGATTCCCTGAGTGGTTTAGCATCCAATACAAACGTTTTCTGGATGCAAATATGGCTTCTTCCGCGCCTTCAAGTTTGTCTTTTGGAGCCACATATCCAATGGCGCTGTGCAAGCGTTCATTGTTGTAATGATCGACAAATATAGTGACCGAACGAATGACATCATCGAGGCACAACGGTGTCTGTGGGCGGATACATTCCTGCTTCAATGTGCCATGAAACCGCTCCAGTTTACCGTTACTTTGCGGGTAAAAAGGCGATGTTCTCACATGCGTCATACCGCACAGCTTGATGTAGGATTTAAAGTCGGCAGCGATGAACTGTGGGCCGTTATCCG
>CAYOTF010000093.1:0-2973 GCA_964406805.1 uncultured Zetaproteobacteria bacterium
TGACTATATTATGAAGTCGGCGCAAGCTAAAAGCAGACTGCCGCCTGTCAATCGGCCATTGATGAAAGCTTCATCATCAGCAATTTCAATCGTTCGCTAAACTCGTCTTTTCTTCACGCCGTTCCAACACAATCGAGATCACACTTTTCACCAGTGCAGCCATCGGAATGGCAATAATAACTCCGACAATGCCCCATAAACTGCCAAACATCAAAATGCCGACAATAATCGCCACCGGATGCAGGTCGACAATTTCAGAAAACAACCACGGCACCACCACATTGGCATCAATGGTCTGTACAATCGCATAGGCCAGCACCGCATAGGCCATGGTATCGGTCCAGCCCCACTGGAAAAAGGACAATAAAATCACTGGAAAGGTCACCACAGCTGCACCCACAAAAGGGATCCACACCGACACACCAGTCAACACACCCAGCAACAGAGCATATTCATGCCCCATCCACCAAAATACCAACCACATGGCAATGCCGACAATAAACGCTTCCCAGAACTTGCCACGAATATAATTACCAATCTGTGTATCCAGCTCCGACCATACACGCTGTAGCAACGAACGATCCGAAGGTAAAAATTGCTGTGCCCATGCTATAATCAGCTCTTTATCTTTGAGAAAAAAGAACACCATCACCGGCACCAGCACAGCATACACAAGCAAAGTAATCATGCCCGGAATAGAAGCGATGGAGAAACTCAACAATGCCCCGCCCCACTCTTGCAACTGCGCCGCCACCGCAGCAATCAATTTCTGAATGTAAATTGGATTAATCCATTCGACATTACTACGTTGCAACTGTTGCAACATATCACGCAGCGATTGCACATATTGCGGCGCGTGTGCAACAAGACGGCCCACCTGCTCAGTCAACAACGGCAACACCGCCAATACAGTGAACAGCAACAGCAGCAACGCACCGCCTCCGGCAACCGCAATAGCTAGCATGCGCGGCAGCTTGCAACGCGCCAACAGCTCCACCACTCCATCCAGCACGTAGGCCAGTGCAATGCCCAATAGCACAGGTGCTAAAATCGGGCCGATAAAAATGAGCAGCACAAAGATCACGAACAGCGATGCCAAGAGCATCACCAGCTCGGTATCGGCCAATCGCTTACGCAACCAATCGCTAAAAAGACTCATAAATGCTCGGTAGGCTTCTCAGCACGTTGGGTTGCATCCGATCGAACTGCACCAAGACCAACCAGCCCAACAGCGCAAAGCGAGGCCAGCAGATGAATAATCGCACTCACTCCATGCCATAGCCCAAACAATTGCCGTTGCGGATCATCTGCGGCAAGTGCATCAAACGAGCCAATCTGGGCTTTCAAATCAGCAATAATCGGCGCAATGCCAAACTCATTACCTGCAATCAGAGCACCCACCAGCACCGCGAATATCCACCGCAATCTACCAATTTCACAGCCTGATTTGGACATGCGCAACCAAAATACCATCACCGCAGCGACTAAAAAGATAACCCCGCGATTGGCTACATGAAACACATCACCAGCCAAAGCGCCTGCCAACGTTGTTGATCCCGCATTGGCAAAGAGTACCGGAGCCACCACATAACCGGACACCACCAGCAGCCCCAACACCAATGCCAAACACAAACGTACCGCGCCAATGCGAATGCAAGCCACACTCATCGCGCTATCTCCTGACGCACAGGACATGCAGCAGAATCAAACATATTCGATGGATTGAATCTCATATTCGCGCTCACCACTCGGAGCCTGCACAACCGCCACATCACCTTCTTCTTTACCAATCATGGCACGCGCCATGGGCGACGTAATGGACACCTTACCTTGCTCAATATCTGCTTCATCCACACCGACAATTTGATACGTGATTTCTGAATCACTATCGACATCAAGCAATTCAACTGTCGCACCGAAAACGATTTTATCGGATGAAATGCTAGCCGGGTCAATAATTTGAGCCCGTGCCACCTTATCTTCTAAATTCTTTAAACGCGCTTCGTTCATGACCTGCTCTTCTTTGGCAGCATGGTATTCAGCATTTTCAGACAAATCACCGTGCGCCCGCGCCTCCTCAATAGCCGCTACAATCTTATGACGTTTTTCACCTTTTAAATAGGCAACTGTCTCTTTCAAGGCTTCTGCGCCCCGTCGTGTCATTGGAACCCGTTCCATTATTACTCCTTTTCAACAAGTCAGCTGGCCGATGCAGAAAGCAAGGAATAGGACACTCCCCTCTCCGCCTTCCACATCTTGTAGCTGAATCATTAGAAACTATCACATTTTTTACAGTTTTGCTTCACCATAGAAATACTCGATGAGCTTTTCGATATGGGAAGGGGGGCATATTATCGTTTTTTTATGTGAGTTGACAATATGTTAGAGCCACTTACAAATGCTTAACCCTGAGCATGGAGCTCTTTTGCCGCCAATTGAATCTGATCGCTCAACTCTTTTTATTTCAAAATCATTACATCACCCCATTAGACTGTGCAACATATCAGACCACTGTTTTGCTCAAACTCAAACCAAGTTAACCGTGCATAGTGAGGTGGCTCCTCATAAAACAGCGCCATTCAACTTTAAGGGAAGCGTCCCATTTTTATGAGAATATCGACTGCCTGATTCACTTGAGCCAACAAGCTTCCCTGCACCTCATCCTGATAACGCAGGTCAGCATCGTTCTTCTCGAAATAGCCTATTTTCACATAGGCTCCACCGATAAATCGTTCCGGCTCCGCATAGAACAGCAGCGCCGCAGCGTTTGTCAGGTAGTCGCCATTCACCAGGTGCAGTTTCTCCAACAGGTGGCGATCATCCTCCATCAGTACGGCTTCCGGCAGACGCTTGCTTTTCTGAGCCAGTTTGCGGAGCTGATTGAACGCACTGCTATCCAGATCATCCGCGTTCAGCCCCGGCAGTGGCGACCCATCCCAGGTGCGCCCGTATTTACGCAACAAAAACCGATCC
>CAYOTF010000093.1:2983-10700 GCA_964406805.1 uncultured Zetaproteobacteria bacterium
TTCAGCATCTGATTGGTACTGCCGCTGCGAAAATAATACTCACCTTTGTAGTTGACCGGGCTGGGATAGGCATCCACGCCAATCTCCAGCAGCGCCTTGCCATCGTCCTCCAGCAACCATCATCTCAACCATGATGCCCAGAATATCCCGCACCTTGTTGGGAATATCTTCCAGCAGTTTGCTTGCCTGACTTACCCCTACTGCCTCGCCTGCATCATTGCGTCCGATCACCAGCACACCGCCCTGCGCATTGGCAAAACCACACAGCCATTTCAGGTAGTCATCTTTCCATATCTGCTTATATTCGATTGTTTGGTGTTCGGTCATATCAGCCTTCCCATTTGAACCCACGATAAGATTGCTTTTTTCATCTCAGACCACTCCCCAACACGACAGCATTACCTTTCAGCCGACTTCAGCCAATCATTAATGCCGTCCACCCCTAACGATAAAAGCGTGTCCTGTATCGAGACCACACGCTTTAACATTGCACCTTGATCGGATTCTTCCCGCTCTTCAGCCTCACCAAACAAACGGGTCATCATCTGTGTAAGGTTATTATTATGATCGTGAAAATACGCTCGTGAAGTCCGAACATAGTCTAGGTAAATCTCGCTTGCCGCCAAAGCTTTCTCTGGATCGCGTTGCGCAATCGCATTGAGCCATTCGTTAAAACTGAAAAGACGATGATGTTTGTTTTCGCTATCATCCTCAAATACTGTAAAACAGAGGCGAAGCAATTTTATCGGGATGACGATTGGCGATTTATCGCTCTGGAAGATATTCTCTACTCGTTGTGCAACTGCCAGCGCATGTACGCTGGCAGTGCTTAATCCAGCCTCAATACCGGCAAGACACTGCTCGCGATGTTGTTTGATGTTTTCTGGATACGTCCAAACACTGGCTGCTCCGCTCCACGCCTCTGTGGCATCAAGAGATTGCAAATCGTCAAGAAAAGTAGCGGAATCAACTTGTCCTGTCAGCGTCGCCAATGCCGAAATACGCCCCCATGTTTCAAAGTCATCACCAGCGCCCTCTTTGCAAATACGTGCCAGCAAGGGAGAAACTTTTTCAAAGTGTTTGAAATAGGCGTAATACAGACAGGGTTCTGCGGTTCGCCAAAGCCCTCTGGAATCATGCATGGCAAGGTCAAATATTTCCCAGCCCAATTCTGGGGCTAGACTTTGCAGGTACGGCAAACGGCGCAGGATCAAGGCTCGAACCGCAGGATGTTCGATTTTAGCAAAACGGCTCAAGGTAGGAGGCAACAATTCAGGGAATAAAATACCATGCTCTTGAAAGTTGTTGGCCAAAATCATGAGGGCTTCAGTAACATGACCGGTTGTCATATTGATACCCTGAGAGAGCAAATCAATGGAGTCGCCAGAGATGGGACTTTCTTCTCTAAGATTCGCAAAACCGATAGTTAAAAACACCAATCGCGCAGCATCTTGTGTATCTCGGAGAACATGGGCGCAGGCTTGCAGAGCATTGGATGCGGAGCGGTTGCGTTGCCAATGGCTGGGATGTCTCTCCAATTCGTCCAGAATATGACTTGCTAACACAGAGGCATCAGGATCTTCAACCGGCTCCCAAGCGCCGTTGGACTGCAAGTCACCATGACGGTATCTCAGGAAATTTGAGGCACCATCCATAAGGTCATCACGGAATCGTTTAGAAATATCCGACCAATGCGCGGCCAATAATTGTAAAAATCGAGAGGGATGACGGGATGCAGCTTCGCGTAATTGCCAACCGACCTCTCGTTCTCCGCCAATCAGAAAATCATACCTATCATTTTCATCATAACCGTTATAGTGCGCAAGCAAACGAATTATACCATCATCACTTGCCTTCAAAAACACCTCGAATGAAAAAGGAGCGCATACCGTGCCGCCGCGCATGCCAATCGCTGGCTGGCGGATGTGGACTCCTTCTGTCTTTTCGTAGGTACTCAGTAGCGCTTGAGTTTCGAAAGAGCGCAGATGGCATGGAATGGTGGATATAAAATCAACTTGATGTTTCAATATCCAATAACGTCTGTGCTCATCCGTTTCCCGTTCTTCCCAGATGGTTTGTATTGCCTTCGTCACCGCATCTTGCGTGGAATCATCTAAGTCGATGAATGCTGCCCGAATCAAGGTGCCCAATTCATAAGAGAGCTCGAATTCCAGTAAGTTCTTGTCGCACAACATGCGACCGATCAAATCAATGTTTTGCTCAGGAAATTTAGTGCATGCGAGGATGGCAAAATAACATATCGCTCCTTCATGATTACAGCATAGACGCTCACGGTTGCCTACCCACCAGCCGGATTTTGTTTTGGCGTGATTCAGGATGGCGACTTCAATCGCATCCAGCAGAACTCGTTCGCTGTCTATATGCCTTGAGTCATGTTGAGTATGGGCATCGCTATATGAAGTTTCATGCAGGTAGCCACTACGGTAACCTATTCGGGTATCGCCATAGTGATCTGACTTGATCTTGCTCCACTGCTCGATAGCTCCCAAAGCTAAATCAAGCAAAGCGCTGGATTGCACCATCCGCTGCTGTAGGAGATGGTCGTTTTTGTCTCCGAACTCGTGAGGTTGGCAATGTAGCTTGTTGCCAAAATGCAATTCCATCACGTCATCTTCGCTAATGCCCCCAGCGATATACTGCCACAGTAGGCTGTCATCAACAGCACCTACTACCACACAGCGCACAATCGCTTTTCCCAAAGAGCTGTGCTCTGGCTGGGGGATGTTGATCAACCGTTCCAGTAAGGGCGCAATCAACGGCAAATTTTCAGTGCTGATGTCGCTCAGTCGAAATCCTATCTGCTCAGCGATTCTATTAACATCCAGCCAATCCAGCGACAGCGCCTCTATCCAGAATGCCACCACTCCAGCAGCATCTTCATTTGACCAAGCCTCCACTCGATATACATGCGTAGTCATCCCTTCGGCATCCCGTTCATCTTTTAAAGCAGGTATCAGGTGCGTGAACCAAAAGCGATGCCATTCGATCAACCTTGCCTGTTGATAAATTACCTGAAAGACCTCACGATGTTTATCGCGCAAATCACGTATCAATGGCCAGTCATCATCTTGCGGTATTTGCTCAGCAAACGATTCTGCGACCAAGCGGCGAATATGAAAGGCTGCGCTCCCTGTTAGCACCGCACGCACTTGTCTCCTGAAATTACGCCGATCATTCGATGCCACCTGAGCAACGAAACTTCGTATGCTTGGACGCACAAACGGTACGGGTGACAAGTCTTGAATAAACTCGTTGAGCGTAATGCCCCGGCGAACTGCTCCGCTGATTACCAGCACATCAAGCAGAGTTTGGTGGCCGAAGGTCAGGTTTCCATCATGGGTTTCTTGCAAAATATTGAGGCTGAGTAATCTGCGCTGAATTTGCTGTGAGGCGCTGAAGCGCTGATGAGGAATCGTTAGACTACGTAACTTCAGCATTTCATTGGCAACGGCTTCAATTGCTTGCATCGCCGCGTCACCCAACGCGCGGTCAGCTTCAACGATGGAATCGAGATAGCGTTGGGCTAAGGCTTGGTTGGTTACAACATTAAAGCTACCTTCATGCTGAGCCAGTTCGACAAACAATGCCAGTTCGCGAGGGTTGCTGATTAGCTCGCGAGTAATGTTATCTATGCCCGCCGTCTCAATACCCAGTTTATCAAGCAATGGTACAATTTCAGCATCCCAGCCCAAAGGCTGGCATTTCAATTCACAGTCCCATTGTCGTTTGGCAATTCGGCGGTCGTAATTCCGGTCAAAGTCGCGACAGGCCGTTACCACTGTGATATTCGGAATCAATAGCAGGCGATCAATTTGCGCCAGGAAATACTGCAATATGCTATGTTCGCGGGCAATGGATAATACGTCCAGAGAATCAATGACCACCACCACCCGACCATCTTCAGCCAAGCGCGCAGCTTGTTCCACCCACTGTGTAGACAGCCCCTGTGCTTGGCGTTCCTGTGCCGTCGCCAAATCGGCGAATTCGCGCGACTGGATAAATAGCGGCATAAAGTCGGCCCGAGTTTGTGCGCGTTGCTCTAAGGCTTGTTGCAGATCCAGCACAACGCAGGTTTTTCCTGAGCCAGGCTGACCGGTGAGCAATATGGAACGTTTTCCGCCGTCGATAGCTGCTAGCAACTCGTTTACGGTTGAACTTGGAATACGTTCCCCTGAGATGTCCCGATGCCACGATCTACCTATGGCCGAAATGCTGGTAAACGATGCGCGCACCTCTGCAATATCCATAATCGGAACCAGCATGGCTCCCGCTTGCTGGAGAACCAACTTGAGGTCGTCTTTGCTCAAGCGATGCTGGGTGGAGACGGATTCGTTGCCACCTTCCATGCGCCCTCCGAGTTGATCGAGGCGTGTGTATAGGGCGTTGAATGCGGCTTTCGAGTTGCTAGCCATATGACGCAGACGCTCTTGCAGTAAAGCCTCCATGCGATCCAGTTCGGGGCTGGTTTCAAATTTAGTTCGACGCAGGAAATCATAGGTTGATAGAGCGGGAGCATGGGTACTAAGGCATGACTCCAAGTTGCTATCTATTTTTTTCTGCTCTTTGCCTAAACTGGTGCAGTAGCTTATTTTATCGGCTTGCGTAGTACTATGTTCACGCAACTTGGCAAGTGCGCCAAACGGACTGCGCGAATAGAAGCGGACTTCAGCGTTTGAATTATTGTCTAGCAAAATTGAAGCCTTCTCCAATTCGCCGGATAGATTGGCAATAGTCCAAGCTTTGAAATCAAGTTGATTCTTTTTGCACTGGCAGCAAATAAGTGAACCGTCTACCTTTCCAATTACCACATCATCTACTGGATACAGAGCTGAATCTATTTCAAGCCATTCATAAGCTGTATCTGACAAAACAGTCAGAGCCCAATCGAATGCTACTAATGTCTGGTAGCCATCGCCTCGGTTAGAGCGAATGCCCGCGAGGCTCATTGTGCCCTTTCATACAGATATAGTGCATGCATGCTCCAACTCTGTTCAATGGCTTCTTTCAGATACCAGTCTCTGGCCTTGGTGTTTTCCAGACGAATCAATATACGATAGTGCGTCCAACTCAATTCGGTACACACTGCGTTCCAAATTGGAAAACACATATAAAAGGCACGCATATTACGAAGGTTTCGTGTATCAAATCCCTTGCCAAACTCTTGTGTCAGTCGGTCGGAGAGCATTTGCATGTGATTGGAAGGTCGTTCAACCATGGACTCCGAGTTATTCATTCAGGCACCCCTTTTTCTGAAACCGGAACCATGTAACCGATGTCAGACATGAGTGTTGAGGTATTCATCTTCATACGTGTTGGATACGAGCAGCGGTGGCTGGACGCGGTCTTTGCTCCGCCTGCAAGAGATCATAACCAACTTTTGCCCTGGTTTTCCGATCTTGAAAAAAAATTATTTCTTGATCCTGATTCATCTCACAATCCCAGCTCTAATTCTCATCGAATCACCACTGTTTTCATAATCAGACTCATGGTGCACTGTAGTGATAGCGAAGCTGCGCAATCAACACGTTCTCATCTTTACATGTGTAAACCATTCGGTGCTCATCGTTGATGCGTCGGGACCAGTAGCCTGATAGCCCGTGCTTTAACTGTTCAGGTTTTCCGATGCCCTCATAAGGCGAGCGCTGAATATCTTTAATCAGGAGATTGATACGCTTTAGCATTTTTTTATCTGTTTTTTGCCAATAAAGATAATCGTCCCATGCCATCGCCGCGAATGTTAGTTTCATTCCATAAGTGCTCTTTCAGTGCCTTTGCCCGTTTCAAGATCCACAATGGATTCGAGTAGCCTTCTGGCATTCGCAGGAGAACGGAGCAGATACGTTGTCTCTTCCATCGCTTCATAATCTTCCAGCGACATCATCACCACCGGCGCTTCACTCTTTCTGGTGATAATGACAGGGGCGTGATCACTACAAACCTTTTTCATGGTATGTGAAAGTGTTGCGCGAGCTGTTGTATAACTAATTGCATCCATGATTTACCTCATCTGTACATGTACATTAAATCGTACCACACAATAGCGGTTTATAGTTCGATCAGCAACTTCTTTTTCCACCATGATGCTACAGAATCGGATCGGAGTCCTCACCTGATCTATCATATTCAATATCGGGTTCGCGTACTGCCCAGTGGATAGCATCAACACTGTTTTTCCCTATGCCCTTGATGGCGAGCAGTTCTTCCATACTTGCAGTCAAGACCGCTTCTACGCTGCCAAATCTATCCAACAACGTGCTTGCGCGTTCCGGCCCTACGGCGGGTATGCCTTGCAGGATATGCAACTGGATTTTGCGTTTGCCGCGAGGACGCATGCCGTGACGCGGCAGCGCGCCGCTGGCGACTGCCCTATTCTGGCGCGCAGTATACAGCATTAACTGCGCGGTTTCCTGTAAATTGCGGGAACGCAGCAGTGGAATGCCAAGGAAAACGGTCAGTGAAATCAGCGCCCCTTGCACTGCCTCTCTGCGCATATGACTTGATTCAAGATCGCGGCTTGTGCCTTCGAGAATGATGATGCCGCGCTTGTGCGATTGGGCCAACCTATAGCCCTGGCGAAACAGACGGCCATCCTTAATCGAGACTACGAGATCGCTAAGCGTTTTGCGTTCAAACAGCAAATGATCTTCCACCTCATAATCCCCGCAAGCCAGTCGGGAGATGGACAGTGAAACCGATTCATCAGCTTCAAGCATTTCGATCATGCCGGATCGCTGCTCACGATCATCAACAACAATGCGAATTGGGCTATTCATGCGTGCTGGATTCGAGCCGCCGAAATAATCGGGCGTGGCCTTTGTTCTGCCTGCCATAGGTCATAAGCAACCTGCATATTCAGCCAGGAATCAGGTGTTGTTCCCAGCCACGCGGCAAGACGCAATGCCATATCAGGGCTAATGCCCGATTTGCCATTAATGATTCTAGAAAACGTCACACGTGTTACGCCAAGCTGCTTGGCAGCTTCTGTCACGGTGATCTCCAAATCAGGAAGCACATCTTCTTTCAATAATTCACCAGGGTGTGGTGGATTAAACATACGACTCATACAAACCTCCTTGCCTGTTTTTATTAATGGTAATCCTGATAATCAACCAGAACAGCATCGTCACCCTCGAAAGCAAAAGTTAAACGCCAATTCCCATTCACCCAAACTGACCAATGATCTTCAAGGCCTCCTCTGAGTGAATGCAACTTCCAACCGGGAACATCCATATCATCTGGAGACATTGAAGCCTCAAGTCTTGCCAGTTGCCGGCGCAGCTTTGCAGCATGTTTAGCCTGAATTCCAGCCTTGCTGCCAGTTCGAAAGAACTTTTCAATCCCTTTATGTCGAAAACTTTTAATCACACTTTAGACTGTAAGCCGTAACTATACACATGTCAATTTAGCCATTACAACAAAGACACGCACATTCCCAAAATCATGCTTTTATAATGATCTAAGATGTTACAAACAGAGGCGCCAGGAGTTCGGAGCCAAGTGCCTTTTCAAGCGCATCAGCAAGTAAATCAAGTGAGGTCATCGTACGTTGGTGCTGATCTTGACCATCACTAGAGACAAAGCTGATTCTATCTAGCCAGTTCTTACGAAGCTGTGGCAGGAGTATAAAGCGCAATCACCTGAAGGCCTTCAGTACAGCTATTTCTGAGATCTAGTTAAAGCGTTGTTTTATATGAAA
>CAYOTF010000094.1:0-10629 GCA_964406805.1 uncultured Zetaproteobacteria bacterium
GTCACGCACTTCGATATCCTGGATGCGTGCCCCGGTCGCGTTATTTGTTTGCTTGGCCTGGGCAGTGAACTTCACCAACAAATCATTACCCTTTTCAATAATTTCATATTCGGTGCCCGTTGCCAAGGCGATTTCAATGCGCACACCGCTGCTATCATGCACCGGCACAATATTTTCTATGCTGCCACCACCAGACATTGCCGTGACTGCCGCCGCCATGTCGGCATTGGGGAAACTCACCACCAAACGATCAGGACCTGACAAATTAAACACCTGATATTCAGCCGCTTCGTCCATTGTTATACGCAAATTCTCACCGCTTTCATCGGAGAGCAATTGCAGTTGCTCAATCGTCGCAGCTTGAGCCACCACAACAGGGCTGAGACACAGCATGAGCGCAACCCAAGCGGCTAAAACAAAGCGCCCAACAGCGTATTGCCCCGAGGCAAGCATGCTCGCCATAGTATTCATCATCGGTTTCATTGATGTCTCCCGGTGCGCAATCACGGTTGAATTTTCACTCATTTCATTCGTCCTTTGCGTCCCTTTTTAGCCTGTGTCTCTACAAATCTGTATGTCACGGCCTGCCCTTTCACGGACAATATACCTGTCGATTTTCCGCGTGATAACTGCATATTCTTCACATCCACGATACGCGACATCTCACCCACTCGTTTCAAAAATGTAAGCAACTGACGAAAACTGCCGGAGATATTAAACGATACCGGCACTTCAGCATAAATCTGTTTGGTGACTTCACGACCGGGTTTAAATGTCTTGAATACAAGGCCGGAGTCCTTGCCTGCCCATGATACATTTTCCAATAAATCCGGAATTTGTGATTTTTTAGGTAACATGTTCAAGGCCACTTTCAGTTGTTTTTCAAGCTGAGCATACTCGCGCTGTTTGCGCGGCAAATCATGCGCCAAACGCTGATTGCGCAACAAAATCATTTGCTGCATTTTTTCCTGTGAGAGTTGTCGCTCGATCGATTCCTGCAACGGCATCCAACCCATATAAAAATACGATGCAGCAATCAATGTGAAGGCAGCCAGCAAAAATAATAATTTATGCCACAACTGCACCGGTAGAATAGGCCGCAAGGATTCGTACATAGAGAGCTTCATCGACTCGAACATCAGGAACCCTGCCTTTTGGACACTAACGATGCCTGGCCTTTTTTAGCCTCTTGCCGTGCCAAGGTCAGACTGAACTGACGCAGCGGCAAACCATCCACCTCAACCCGGTTAATCACACTCAAACGCACATTGGAAAAAATAGCCGATTGATCCAGCTTGCGCATGAACACAGCCACCGCCTTATTGCTTTCCGCGAGGCCTGAGAGTTCAATATCATGGCCTTTATCACTCATCGCTTTCAGCCATACATTTTTCGGAATCAGATTGGCAATGGTATGGAGTGTAATCAAGGAGTGAAAACGCCCTTCCTGCAACCGATCAACAATGCTCAATTTGCGTTCCACATTGCTGCGCAAACTATCCAGATCCTTGATCTTGCCGATTTTCTTTTTCAAATCGATATTCTGCTGCTGCAATACAATTGTTTGCTCTTTTAAATCGGAGAGTTGCAACGATGCCATGGTATGGGCAGCAAGTGCCAGAAGGCCTGCCAGGACAATCACAGCCACAAAGCTTGTGACATGCTGCACAATCTGCTGCTGCCGATGCGCGGTGCGATAGGGAATAAGATTAATGCGAATCATGTATCAAAATTCCGTAACGCCAAACCAATTGGCACCATCATCATCGGCCCCAAATCACGCTGTTTCTGAGCATCAAATTTGCGTGGCGGGATGATTATATTCTGCAACGGATTGAGTATGGAGGTATCAATACCAAGGCGCTGCTCCAGTTCCACCGCAATATTGGGCAATAACGCGCAACCACCACTGAGAAGCAGTTTGCGTACCGGGAACTCAGCCCTGCTCGCCGAATAAAAGTCCAACGAGCGCACCAGTTCAGAGGTCAGGCCAACATAAAAATGTTCCAGCGCTTCGCCTTGAATATCGGCGAAGGATTCGGTTTTCAATTGCTCCGCCTGCTGATAGCTGATGCCATGCGCTTTCTGAATTTCTTCCGTCAAATTCTGGCCACCATAAAACTGATCACGTACAAAGGCCATGCGCCCATTGATCAACACATTGATATTCATCATGTTGGCACCGATATTGACCAGCGCATGCACTTCCGCATCCTCATCCGGCAAGATGTACGCATCGCCTTCTGCAAGCGCATGTTCATCGGTGATTTCAGCAGCATTTTCCAAGGCAAATACACCGCAATCAATGTATTTTGCATGCAAGCCGGCCTCACTCAAGACCAGTTGATAATCTTCAACCACTTCGCGTTTGCAGGCCACCAACACCACATCCATCTGTTCGGGATCATCGGCTGAAATGCCCTGAATATGGAAATCCAGAAACACATCATCCACATCATAAGGCACATGCTGATCGGCTTCGTATTCAATCTGCGCTTCGAGTTCAAACTCCGTGGTCGCAGCCACCTGAATGGTTTTAATGATCACCGCATTGCCGGAAACAGCTAATGCTACATTTTTTGTTGACGGCTTGGCCAATTCCACCGCCTCAATCAAAGCGTTGGAAACGGCTGTGGAATCAATAATCGTGTTCTCAACAATCGCATCACGCGGCAACACCACGGTAGCCATTGCGGCCAGTTCATAACCCGAACGGGTCTTGTTCAATTCCACCAGCTTAATGCCGGTCGAACTGATATCGATTCCCATCACAGCCTCAGACTTGTTTGAAAAAAAGGACACTTACCCTCCGCAGCTTAAGCGTTACTGATACAAACTCGTGCAACTTACCTTATTATAAGCAATAAAGTCAAGTTTACTGCCTTAGAAACGAGCGTCAAACGGCGCGGCTTTAGCCCAGCACTGTTCTCCCCTCCCATGCATGCAATAAACGCATTCTCTGCCACAAGCAAATTTGAAGCCAAGGCTGGGGAAATACAGACTCTGAGCCAAGACTATCATCGCTGCGGCAACAAAAACGGCGTCCGATCGGACGCCGTTTAAAGATCTCTGAACGCGATCAGGAGCCACCATGAATCGAACGCAACGCATTCGGTACTAAAGTGGCATTGGTATTTTCCGAACCCGGTGTTCCATCAGCACAAACACAGGAACGTACGCCCGGAGGGCAAACGCAGCTCGCATCAGCTGCCGAATTTTCGTTGTCAGCCCTGGCTCCATCATTGTCATGACTATCGTTATTGCTGTCCTTATCGTTGTCTCTGTCGTCGTCATCACCCTTATGTTCATCCTTATTGCTGTCCTTATCTTCATCGTCCTCAGCAATGGCCGCAGGCACATCAAACTGCACAGCCACGTTGTGGATAGTCCCTTGCCCATCCACAGACCCCGTCAATGAAAGCATAAAAAACATCGCAAAACTAAACGTAGATACAATCGCAGATAATAATAATTTATTCATAATAATCTCCTCACAACAGACTTATCACCATCGGTAAAAAAACGCGTGACTTTAATTTTTTGCATACACAACTGTAACAGCAAAAAAATTCCATGCATGGAATTAAAAAGATGTAGGCTTGCGAGGTGCCTTTTTTGACAACCATAAAAACACTGTCCCAACTTATGATTTTTGTTCTTCTGGCCATCGTGGCCTGGTACAGCTGGCAGACACCGATTGCCGATTCGACCAGCCAATCCCATCTCACATTCAAGATGCCCCCTCAGTCCAATCAATCAGATCAACCCAAACCGTCCAACCAACACGCTTTAAAATCGACCCCACTATGGCGTGTCATCACACGCAGGGTGATCACCAAAGCCGCCGTGTATGCGTTGACACAGCGCTTAAAAGCCATGCGGCTTCAGACCATTAAAATCCACAGCCTCGAAAACATCACCATGCATGCCTTCGACGATGCAGAGTTATTTACCAGTAGAAAAAAAGCCAAGATTGCAGCGCGTTTTTGGCAAGCTCACAACATTCCAAACAATATCATCAAGGCAAAAAAAGGTGTTTACCTGCTCAGCCTGGGGCGTTTTTATCAACCGGTGTATGCCACAGAAACACAACAGCAACTTCTCCGAACCGGTCGAAAATTTCGTTACCAACAACGCTCTGTGCCCATCCCCGTCTGGCGCTTCACCTTTAAAGCTGCGAATAAAAACAAATCGCAACAACTCTGGCGCAAGCTCAACACAACAGGTGTGATCATGCCCGTATTAATGTCCGAGAGCCAATTTCAAGCCTTATATGGCTCAGCCATCCAATCCAATTAAGCAAGCGCTTGCAGGACAACCTTTTCCAGCGCTGCCGGCAGATATGGTTTTTGAATAAATCCGGCAATTTCCGTGCCCTTAAAACGATCACGCACATCATCTTCTGCATAACCGGAAGAAATAATCACCTGTACTGCCGGATTGATCTGACAGAGCTCTGAAAAAGCCTGTTCACCGCTCATCACCGGCATGGTTAAGTCCAGCAACACAAAACTTATCTGATTGCCCTGCTGCATCTGCTGACGATATTGTTGCACAGCATCCTGACCATTTACCGCGCTCAAGGTTTGAAAACCAAGCTCTTCAAGCATCACCACGGCCATTTCCATCACCGATGCTTCATCATCAACCACCAGCACAACACCACGCAAATGAGCTTTATCCGGGCATGAGCTCAAACTTTCTGGCTGCACCTCTTCAGCATCATGCCCAAGACTCGGAAACAATACCCGAATCGCACTGCCTTGATTGATGCTTGATTCAATCCGAATCGCACCATGGTGTCCTCGTACAATGCCCAACATGGCACTCATGCCAAGCCCACGGCCTGTAAACTTGGTGGTAAAGAACGGATCAAATATCTTCGCAATGGTCGCTGCATCCATGCCGCAGCCATTGTCTTTAATTTCAATGTAAACAAAGTCGCCCGGCTCTGATCCTTCGTGGAAACAGCCATCCAGATAAGCTGCATTGGCATCCATCTCACCCGAACAAACATCAATCTCGCCACCCTGAAAGCCAATCGCCTCAGAAGCATTGATAACCAAATTCATAATCACCTGCTGCATCTGCGCCATATCCGCTTCAATCATTACCGTCCGCTCGGCAATGCGGTAACGGATACTGACATTTTTATCGATGGATACTTCCAGCAACTCGATCATATCCCTGAGCAACTGCGAGACATCAATCGGTTCGACCACAAAGTGACCTTTACCCGAATACGCCAGCATTTGCTTGCATAAGGATGCCGCGTTATCCGCCGATTGAATCACCTTATCCAAATGCATGCTGACAGCAGTAGGGTCTCGCTCCACTTTACCAACCGCCATACCGGCATGCCCCAGGATAACCGCCAGCAGATTATTGAAATCATGAGCAATGCCACCGGCCAAGACTCCAAGCGATTCAAGGCGCTGGGTATGCTCAACCTGACGCTGCATTTTTTGACGGTTCTGCTCGGCACGGTTTTTCTCACTCACATCGAGAAAAACACTCATCACCGCCTGTGCACCTTCATAGCGGATTGGCATCGCACTGACTTCAACATCGTGCGGCTTACCTGTCGGACTGATTTGACGCACAGGTATGCGGTGAAATACCTCGCCGTGCTGCACCACATGTGTGATCCGCGCCCCCACATCTGCCCGATCATCCGGATGCACATATTGCATCAACGATTGACCCAATATCTCCGCCAAGGAGGCCACGGACAATAAGTTCAACACATAGGTGTTGGCAAACAACACCCGCCCATCCCGATGCACCAGAATCCCGAAATCCGCCAATTCGATCAGATTACGCAGATTTTGTTCGCTTTCAGCCAACTTACTCACCGCTGATCGCACTGTTTTACGCAAGGTGACAATCATCATGGCCGCGATCAGTAACACAACAAACAGCAGCCCCAAGACCACGGCCCAACTATGCTGCTTGATCAAATCAAGCAGACCAGGCTCCGGCTTATATATAAATTGCTCGACCGGATAATCAGCAGGCATGAAGCCTTGATCTGCATACGTATTGGCAATTTTCTGCCAGCGATAGCTGTTCATATAACCGATATCCACCACATTGGATAACATCAACTTGGCCGTTTCCTTTGCCTCAAACAGCAGCTGTTGACGTGAGAGTTGCTGTGTATTGTATTTCAGCAGAATCAAATCAACCGCTGCATCCACATTTGCCAACGCATCATGCCAACCCCGCACGGTCGCTTGCATGAATGCATCCACACGTTCCGAATGATGTTCAGTCTCATGCTCCGAAGTGATCATAATATCGCCATAATAATCAATACCCAGATCACTCGGGCGAAAGATGCGATAAGCAATATGTTGCAAGTCCAGTTGATTCGGCTGATCGGTTAGATAAACACTAAACGCATCGACCTTGCCCTGAATCAAATCCTGCAAATCAAAACTATTATCCAGCAAGGTAAAATCATCTTTGGACAGACCGGCTCCAACCTTTAATAGCGCAAGCAAATCAGCACCCTGATAGCCTGTTTGCAACATGATGCGCTTACCACGCAAATCAGCCAGCGTGTTAATACCGGAGCTCTTCAACACCATCAACACCAACGGTGAATGCTGGAAAATCGCAGCCAAGGCCTTGATCGGCTTGCCATGGGCGCGTGCCAATAACGCACCGGTATCGGTCACTGCATAGGCATTGTTATTGGTTAACGTAAATTCAATAGCATTTTGGCCGGAGCCACCCTCAATGAGGTGCACATCCAAACCGGCATCACGATAATATCCCTTTTCCAGCGCCATATAATAACCGGCAAACTGAAACTGGTGTTTCCATTTTAATTGCAGCGCAATCTGCTCGTTTTCAGCATAGGAAAACAATGGGCTCAAAAAAAGACAGCAGCAAGCAGCAATGCATTTAACAGTTAACAAACGCAAGCATCAACCTCCTGATCATTGTGCCCTAAAGCCCTAGACATCAATTCGGCAAAGCACCTTCTAGCGCAGACGTTTTAAACGATTAAATCAGCAAAACGATCAAACAAATAATCGGAATCCTGTGGGCCGGGGCTTGCTTCCGGATGATACTGCACAGAGAAGATTGCTTTGCCCTTCACCTTTAAACCTTCCACTGTGCCATCAAACAAGGATCGGTGGGTGATTTCAACATGATCGGGAATGGTTTCATCCGACACGGCAAAACCATGATTCTGGCTGGTGATTTCAATTTTTCCGGTGGTTTCATCTTTGACCGGATGATTACCGCCGCGATGGCCAAATTTTAATTTAAAGGTCGTCAAACCGAGAGCTTGGCTGAGCAGCTGATGCCCCATGCAAATACCAAAAATCGGCGTATCGGTTTCAATCAATTCGCGAATGGTCTCAACTGCATAGCCCACTGCGGCCGGATCACCAGGGCCATTGGATAAAAAGATACCATCGGGTTTCATCGCCAACACATCGGCTGCTGATGTTGAGGCCGGCACAATTGTAAGCTTCAAACCACGATCGGATAATTTACGAAAAATATTACGTTTACAGCCAAAATCAAACGCCACCACATGTTTATCACAGGATAGATGTTGATACGCAGTGCGATCCAAATCGTACGTGCCCTGCTGCCAGGTTGTGGGCTGTTTGCAACTCACTTGCCCGACCAAATCACGCCCATCCAAACCTGCCCAATCGTTGGCCAGCGCCAACGCATCGGCTTCCGACATGCCATCGGATGCAATCACTCCATTCTGAGCACCGTGATCACGCAAGTGACGCACCAGTGCGCGCGTATCAATGCCGGCAATGCCGACCACGCCGTTGTCCGACAACCAGGCATTAAAATCCTGTTCGGAACGGTAATTGGAAGTGATACGTGCCGGTGCCCGCACAATACAACCGCGCACAGAAATGCTATCGGATTCCATATCATCGGCATTGATGCCGACATTACCAATATGCGGATAGGTAAATGTGATAATCTGATCGGTGTACGATGGGTCGGTGAGAATTTCCTGATAACCGGTTAATGCGGTGTTAAAACAGACTTCACCGACTGTATTACCCATCGCACCTATGGCCTCACCATGAAAAACACGCCCATCAGCCAATACTAATATCGCCTCAGTCGTCGCTCCAGTCATCGCATCCACCATTACAACACCTCATCACTTAAACTCGCGCAGAGTACGAATATCCCAGCCTAAAGTCGAGTTGAATTATACGATAAAGCAACCGTTCGTAACAAAATCAAAAGCATTCACCACAGAGTACACACTGCGGCTACATTAGTTAAAGCCGTCGGATAATTAACCGACAGATATAAAGGCTTTACACTTACAGGAGCCGCAATCATGTCAAAGAAAGCATATTCGTACATCAGATTTTCCACACCTGAGCAACTTAAAGGCGATAGCCTTCGCCGTCAATTAGAATCCAGCCGCAAGTATGCCTTGGAGCATAACTTGGTGCTGGATGAATCGCTGCGTGATTTGGGTGTCAGCGCATTCAAGGGGAAGAACGCTACAGAAGGTGCACTCAAACAGTTCATGGAACTGATTGATGCCGGACAGGTTGAGCAAGGCTCTATCTTGATTCTGGAAAGCCTTGATCGGTTATCACGCCAGCAAGTATTTACTGCGCTGTCGCTGTTTTCATCTATTTTGGCCGCTGGTGTTGAAATCGTCACGCTTGCCGATGGTCAGCACTACACAGCCGATAGCATCAATGATGTTGGTCAGCTTGTGTTTAGTCTGATTTCTTTGAGTCGCGCCCATGATGAGTCCGCCATGAAATCGAAAAGGGCAGAAGCCAGTTGGGATATGCGCCGCCAACGTGCTATTGAGAAAAAGACCCCGGCAACAGGGCGCTCTCCAGACTGGCTACGCCTTGCTGATGACAAACAGGGTTTTGAAAGCATCCCCGAACGTGTGGCTATTATCCGTAAGGTTTTCGCAATGGTTATTGCAGGTACAGGACAACGAAAGATAGCCGCCATGTTCAATGAACAGGGCATTACGCCATTCGGTACCTCAGCCATGTGGTATCCATCCTATATCGCCAAGGTCATCAATAATCGCGCTGTGTTGGGGGAGTATCAACCCAAACAGAATAAAATCCCGCTGGGTGATCCGGTTACACACTACTACCCTGCTATTATTCCCGAGGATGATTTCTATAAGGCGTATGCTATCAAGACAAGCAAAGCACCCCACACTGTATCGGGCAGAAAAGGTAAAAGCTTCTCCAACCTGTTCACAGGTATGTGCAAATGTTTGCAGTGTGGCACGACTTATAGAATGCAATCCGGCTATATGAAATGTGATTTGCAGGTATTGCAGGGCAAGCTGATGGAATCAGAAAAGCAGATCAGTCGATTTACGGAACTGTTCAGCATGGTCGATGATGCCTCTATGCTGGGTGATGCTCGCATTCGATATATGCGAGCCATGAAAGAGGTTGGGCAGATTCAGTAGGATATTGAAGCTTTTTCCTTATCAATGAGCAAACGGATTTTCAAATAGCACCTGTGCCCTTGCCGAAACATTCCAGTTAAAATTATTAAGAATTTTTACAGGAAACGGTGACAAGAACGCCATTCCTGTGGTGAGCCTTTGGATATGCGCTCGGGCGCAGACATATCATGGCGTTTTTTCTTTTCACGCTGCCTTTCATAGGGGCGCAGCGTTAGAAATGCCGACAGGCATTTATGGGCGATGCAGCCAGTGATTTCGGTATGGAAAGCGAGATAGCGGTTTTTGTACCACACCCTACTGTTTGCTTTTCGCAAAAGTGACCCCATATCTGCCCCAAACAGGCAAAAAACCGTTTGGGCACAAGGGAAAATAAGTTGTGCCATTTATTCAAAATGTCACATTCTTAGTTGTAAGCTATGATCAGATAAGTTGATTACTGCTCAATCGCGGACTGTACATACCAATCTTATTTTCGGCTAATTGAATGGTATTCCCTAACTCACCTTTGCGATGATGATATGTTCGATATGCATCCATCTGTTTATCGTACTCTGTATATACTTTCTGTTTCATATCAGGGTGGTCGTATAATCGTTCAATTATTTTTTCGTGCTTTTGAAATTTATCAGATTTCAGCTGCAACACATCCTATATCCTTCCTTAAGTCGGTTGGAATCGCCAGCCGTAGTAGAAGCGATTCAATCGCTCACATAAAGATGTTGCTGCCAGCATCACCGTTCCATTCAGCTTGCTTCATCTGGGCATATTCTTTGTGTTTGGTGACATGCTCAAGCTTCCATATATCATCATCCAGCCGAATGATATTTTCCTGATTCTGGGTAATATCCGATATTCCACACACTTGATGTTCGATTTCAGGAATAAAGTTTAATGTATCGTCCCCCCATAAGCTGCAACAGTTTTTCATGCTGTCCATTGATGTTTAGCACCGCCGCCTTTGTTTGCTGCAAATAAATTACCGGGATGTTTTGGAACACCCAACGTATGGTTGGGTTCTTGATTATTTTTCCTGTTTGGTTTGGGAATAACGAATCACTATCGACAAGGCTTTTGCGCATGCGGTGTTCAAGCGCGGCATAGACCAGCAAGCAGACTGTCATCACCATGGTTAATGCCATGATGCGCTTGGGCGATTTAAGGAATAC
>CAYOTF010000095.1:0-10617 GCA_964406805.1 uncultured Zetaproteobacteria bacterium
GCTGTTGGATGAGGCGGAGCCAAGCGTGCGTGTCTTGCTGGCGCGTGCGGCGCAAGCCTTGGCACCGGTAGAAGATTTTCATGTTGGCTTGCAGGACAGCAGAGTATTGATCGATCAGATGGATGCTTTGCTCGGTGAAACAGTGCCGGAGTTAAGTGCTGTATTGGATCAGTCGTTTGATGAAAGCCAGCTGCGTCAATGTGAAGAACGTTTGATGGCTTTGCACGAATGCAAACGCCGGCACGATTGTGATGAGGCTGGTTTATTGGCGCTGATGCAGGAATGGCAACAGCGTCTGACGGCACTCGATACCTCCGGCTGGGATGAGGCCAGCTTGCAGCAGGCATTGCAGCAGGCTGCAATAATCTATGCTCAACAAGCCGATATTTTGACTGAGCAACGGCAAGCCTCCGGTGAAATCATGAGCAAGCAGTTGCGACCTTTTCTGGATCGTCTGGCTTTGGCCGGCATGCAGTTGCGTTTTGATGTGCTTGCACAGCAGGATGAGAGCTGCTGGTCTGCGACGGGCTGGGATGAGGTCACCATGCAGGTGATGTCCAACCCGGGCGAGCCGTGGCGTGATTTGGCGGCGGTGGCATCGGGCGGTGAAGTGTCACGTTTGGTGCTGGCTTTGAAAGGCTGCGGTGGTCTGGATGATATGTCGCCCTTGGCAGTATTCGATGAAGTGGATACTGGAATTGGTGGCGAGACTGCCTGGTGTGTGGGCGAATTGCTGGCGGCGATGGGCTCTGAACGACAGGTGCTGGTGATTTCGCATTTGCCGCAAGTTGCATCGTGTGCGAATCACCAGATTGTCATCGACAAACAGGAAAAAGATGGCCGTACGGTCACCGGACTTAAAGCGGTGCAGGCGGATGATCGGCAGTTAGAAATTGCCCGCATGCTGGGTGGTACGGATAGCGATAGTCTAAAGCATGCAAATCGTTTTCTTGCGCGTGGTCAGGCCTTGTTGCAGGCATGAGTCATCGTATTGTGGTGCGCAGTGCCAAAGCTGTCGATGTACCACATATCCATGCCTTGCTTACACCCTTCGCGCAACAAGATATTATTTTGCAGCGTGATGAAGATAATATTTTTCAACACCTGCAAGAGTTTCTGGTGGCCGAATATGATGGTCATCTTGCCGGTGTAGTTTGTGCCCATATCTATGGCAAAAACCTGGCTGAATTGCGTTCCTTGGTGGTGGCTCCAGCGTATCAGCAGTTCGGTGTTGGCCGCTTGCTGGTTGAAGGCTGTGAGCAGTGGGTGGTTGAACTCGGTGTGGCAAAGATATTTGCGCTGACCTATGTGACGAATTTTTTTATCAAACAAGGTTATCGGCAGGTGGACAAAGAAAGTCTGCCGCAAAAAGTATGGACGGTATGTGTGCACTGCGCCCGTTTTGCCGATTGTGATGAAGTGGCTGTAGAAAAAGTATTATCCGATGCTCCCATTCAACCCATGTCGGAGTTGGCCTTTAAAGCAGAAACGTTGCGTGGTTAGATTGGCAATATCTGGATTTGAACGAATGCAACTCTCTTGAATAATATAGTTATGTTGCTGTTAACATCTGCTCGGCACGGGATAAATCGCCAGGGGTATCGACACCGATACAGTGAAAATCGCCCACAGTAACGGCGATATCATAGCTATGATGCAGGACACGCAGTTGTTCGAGTTGTTCGATTTTTTCAGCAGCGCAAGCTTCGAGTGAGGGGTACATGAGTAGAAACTCCTTGCGGTAGGCATATAGGCCGACATGTTGCAATGCGCCCCCAGTATCGTCACGCGGGAAGGGGATGGCTGCACGGCTGAAGTACATGGCGCGCCCCTTGGCGTTGCATATCACTTTCACTACATTGGCATCATGCAGATCGGATTCATGGCGGATGGGATGTGCTAAGGTTGCCATCGGCAAATACGCATCTTGTGCGAAGGGTGTAACTACAGCACGAATAGCAGCCGGATCAATTAACGGCTCATCGCCTTGTACATTGATGACCACATCACAGTTGATATCCGCGATGGCTTCAGCCAATCGATCACTGCCGCTTTGATGATCGGATCGTGTCATGCAGGCCTTTGCACCGGCTTGGCGTGCAACGGAGGCGATCTGTTCATCATCGGTCGCAACAAATACCGGCCCCAAGTCAGCCGCCAACGATTTTTCGATAACGTGTTCGATCATGGGTTTACCGGCCAATAGGGCGAGCGGCTTACCGGGGAAACGTGTTGAGCCCATGCGGGCTGGAATACCGATAGCGATGTTCATGGATTAATGTGCCTCAATTTCATGCCAGTTGGCGGTGGCTGTTCCGACTTTCCCAACCACGACACCGGCAGCGCGATTGGCGGTTTGAGCCGCATTCAGCGCATCATCACCACGCGCCAGACAGGCGGTAAATACAGCAATAACCGTGTCGCCTGCGCCGGTGACATCAAAGATATCGCGTGCAGCGGTGGGAATGTGATGGCTGTGTATGCCATCAAACAAGGTCATGCCGCGTTCGGAACGGGTCAAGAGAACATAGTTTAGATCGAGCTTTTGATGCAGGGCGCGGGCAATGGCTTCGGCATGTACATCATCATTGATCGCTGCCATGCCAGCCATGGCAGCGCCCTCAGATAAATTCGGTGTGATCACCGTAGCACCCCGATAAGCATCGGTGTGTTCCGGTTTGGGATCGACTGCAATAATGCGTCCTTGTAATCGCTTAATCAGCTGCGTGATGAAATCATTGGTGAGTACGCCTTTACCATAATCCGATAAAATGACAGCGGAGGAAGAGGGTAAGAGTTCATTCAGACTGGTCATCAAATGCTCATGACTGGTCGCTTGTGCATCTTGTGTCCATTCCCGGTCATAGCGTACAACCTGCTGATGGCGGGCAATGATACGGGTTTTGATGGCGGTGGGGCGGTCATTGGTTTTGGTGAGTACACCGCGATTATCCGAGTTGAGTTCAGACAATCGATTCTTCACCCACTCGCCAGGCTCATCATCACCAACCAGCCCCAGCATGGCAGATGCCGTATCGAGAGCATGCAGATTGCGCACCACATTGGCTGAACCGCCCAGTCTGCGGTCAATTTCATTGACCGATACCACAGGCACAGGTGCTTCGGGAGAAATGCGTGTCACATCACCCCAAATGAATTCATCCACAATAATGTCGCCAATGACAAGAATCAAAATAACACTCCTCTAGAATAGCTCAGGTTAGATAGTCTGCAGCGCTTGCAGGGCTTGGTCTATGACACGTTGCTGTTGCTCTTCCAGTCCTGGCCACAACGGCAGGCGTACAATGCGATCCGAGTATTGCTCGGTAATGGATAATAGCCCTGAAGTACGGCAGTGAAATAAGCCCGCCGGAGCCAGGTGTAATGGCACATAATGAAATACGCTTAAGATATTTTGCGCTTTCATGGCCGCGATAAAAGCGGCACGTTCTGCCTGACTATTGAGCAGTAAATAATACATGTGGGCATTGTGCTGGCAATCGGTGGGGATAATGGGACGACGTAAAACACCTTTATCTTCCAATGTTTCAAATGCTTCGTGGTAGGTGTTCCAGATGTTTAACCGGCGTTCTGTAATCGTATCGGCATGTTGCAATTGCGCCCATAAAAAGGCTGCAATCAGTTCACCGGGCAGAAAGGATGAACCCACATCCACCCATGTGTATTTATCCACTTCACCGCGAAAAAAGCTGCTGCGGTTGGTACCCTTTTCCCACAAGATTTCAGCTCGTTCGGTAAAACGTTCATCGTTAATCAGTAGCGCGCCGCCTTCACCGGAAATAACATTTTTGGTTTCATGAAAACTAAATGCAGCCAGATGCCCGATACCACCGAGTGCGTTACCTTGATAGGCAGACATCACACCTTGCGCAGCATCTTCAATGACAAACAAATCATGTTGGTCGGCCAGCGCCATGATGCGATCCATGGCACAGCTAACACCGGCATAATGCACCACGACAATAGCCTTGGTCTTGTTGGTGATAGCGGCTTCGATCAGCTTTTCATCCATATTCAGGGTATCTGCACGAATATCGATAAACACCGGAACCGCACCACGCAGCACAAAGGCATTGGCGGTGGAAACAAAAGTATAGGACGGCATGATGACTTCGTCACCAGGCTGTAGGTCAATCAGTAGCGCTGCCATTTCCAGAGCCGCTGTGCAGGAGTGGGTCAATAAAGCTTTTGTACAGCCTGTTTTTTCTTCCAGCCAGCGTTGGCAATGCTGGGTGAAAGGACCATTGCCGGCCAATTGACCACGCTGGTGCGCTTCGAGCATATAGGTGGTTTCATCACCGGTCATATACGGTTTGTTGAACGGGATAAATGATTCGCAGGCTGTCATGGTGATGCTTGTCCTTGTACTGGCCCTTGCCAATAGAGATACACATAGCTGCCGCGTAAATGCCATTTTTTGACCAAACGTCCAAATGCTGGTGTGGCGACTTCGGCTAAAATATAAACGTTACGTTCATGTCCATCGTACCAATGGATTGGAGGCCTGTGCTGTCGCCATACATCGAGATAGGCTGCAATCGCTAAGCCTGAAGCCACATCATTTTGAGTGCGTAACGGTGCAGCGTTGGTGAGCTGCATGATCTCAGTCGATACGATTTTAACATCGCGTTCCGGTCGCCAGTCTTTGATATAGGGTAGAATAACCAGGCTGTAGGGGATTTTAATGAGCACGACCAGAGCGATAAGCATTACTGTCTGGCGCATGTGCTGTTGCTTTAATTGCAGCATCAAGCCGGTTAGAAACAATGCAACTAAACCATACAGAGGCACGAGATAACGCGGTGTGGCACCGGCTGAAATCCAGAAGGGTAAAAAGCAGGCGATCAGTAACAAAGCCAGAATGGTCAGGTTTTGATCGAAAACAAAACGATGTTTCTTGCGCAGCCATAACCATGCTAAAATGAGAGAAACAGGCAAAGCACGAAACAGAAAGATGAATGGAAAACTAAACCAATGCTTTAAGTAGGCGAAAAAAGTATAACCGGTAAAATTACGCAAGACATCATTGATGCTCGTTGTCGCGGTATTGGCTCCGCTCGGTACAACAAAGCTTTGCCAAAGGACAGGAACAGAGAGCGCTAGCAAGCCGGATGGGATAAACCAGAACTTCTTTAGTAAAGACCAGCGTTTAAGCTGCCATAATAAGATAAGACCTGAAATACCAAACAGCACATAAGCAGTGATGTTTTTGGTTAAGAATGCTAGTGATATAAAGAACAGAGAAAGCAGAAACCATGTGAACCGTTCATCTTCAATCGCACGCCATAATGATGTGATTGCTGCAAAGATAAAGAAGCCAAAGGTCGCATCGACATAACCCAGCCAGCCGTACCAAAATGCGATTTCTCCCATGGATAAATATACCAGCGCAGCCAACCAGCCTGCGTGAGCATGCTTTGCGCCATATAGCCAACGCGCTGTCATGGCGGCACACAATGCCCCCAACCATGTTGCTATGACAGATGTAAAGCGCACAGCGAGATCCACATGTTCCCAACCAATCAACTTGCTGATCGCGATGACTGGCCAATGCCATAGTACTGAGTGGGGCCAGATCATGCCGAATATGGAAGAGTGTAACCAGTCATCACGCACGAACATTTCGTAAGATTTCAAGGCCATTAAACCTTCTTCACCGACATATTGCATCACAGGAAGAGGTAGTAACATGAATAGGGCTGCGATGCAGGTCAAAACCTTTAGTGCGGGGTCCATGCCTAGCAGGTTGATTCTTTGTAGCATTTACTGTTGCCAGCGATGAAATGAATACTGCGGGTTTCTGAATTTGAAACCCAGCCTGGCATGCAGATTCAGCGAAGGGATATTATTGGTTGAAACCAGTGTTTCCGCATAGCGTAAACCATTCTCCTGCATGCGTTGCAGTGAACCTAACCATAGATAATCTCCTAGACCGGCACGAATGTACTTTTTTGAAAATCCGGCAATGATCAGATGGTTTTCTTTTCGAGCCATGAAACCGGCAGTTTCACCATTTACTTCAATAATGTCGAAAATTACTTCTTTGTTATGCAGTAGATCGCATATCCACAACTCGAAACGTCGGTTGGCAGTATCTTTCGGGCACTGAAAATCCTCGTGAAAGCGGTCATTGCTGAAGGACTCTTTGGCAATTTCGGATACTGCTTTTATGGCTGCATCTTGCCTGTGATCCAGCGTTATAAAGTTAATGCTTTTGTGTCTAAAACGAGCGGGGATAAATTGCAATGAATTGTCGCTAAATGCTTTTATATTTCGGCTTTTATTAAATTGGATGACCGGACAGACAGTCCCCTCCACGAGATAAAAACCGCACTGTTGCAGGCTGTGAGCGAGCTCTAAATGAGCCTTTGGAAGTCTAGCGAAAATAAAGAATTTTTTGAAATCTTGTTGTAAGCAGGCGAGTGCATCAGTAAGGGTCTGTTGATCAAGGCTCGTTAGACATGCTTCATTCAGGGTGAATGACTTTATACCGAGATTTCTTTCTTCCCATGGCGTTTCATTGAAGATGTTTAAGTTCGTGTTATTCATGCGTAAATGTTGTTGCGTTAATAATGTATAATGGCCTTTTTTTGCTTTCATCAAAGGTTTTACCCAAATAAATGCCGATGATGCCCAAATTGGCGATGATGACGCCGCCAAGGAAATAGATCGAAACAATTAAACTGCTCCAGCCCATGATAGGGACATCAAAAAATATTGCATAGATCAATAGGCCGCTGCCAACAATTAATGCCAAAGCTGCAATACTAAAGCCAAGTCGAATGGATAGCCTGAGCGGCTTGTCCGAGTAGGCGATAATGGTATCGGTGGCAAGTTGTAGCAGTTTTCCAAACGTATAGGAGGTTTCACCTGCACTGCGTTTGCTATGATTGACATCAATGATGGTTGAAGGAAACCCCATCCATTCGATCATGCCGGGAAAGAAACGCAGGTTTTCACGTATATTCTTACAGTTATTTGCTACTTTACTGGAAATAATTCGGAAATTACCCACACCAGGATCGTAATTCATATCCGTTAAATAATTAAACAGCTTGAAAAACAACCGGGAAGAGAAGCGTTTGCCGGTGTTATCTTGTCTGTTTTTGCGACGAGCCAGTACGACCTCGAAGCCTTCCAATGCCTTATGATACAGGTTGGGGATCTCTTCAGGTTGATCTTGTAGATCACAGTCCATCACCACTACCCAGTCACCTGTACAATAATCCAGGCCAGCCGTGATACCATAATGCTGGCCAAAATTGCGGGAAAACTGGATACCTTTAAAGCGTGGATCTGTTTTGGCAATCTGACAAATGATTTCCCATGATGCATCACCGCCACAATCTTCAACCAGAATGCATTCAAAATCTGTTGTGATTGTTTCAAGCGAAATCACCAGACGATTCACCAGCTCATGCAGGCAATCAGCGGCTTTATAAACGGGAATGACAACAGAGATATGTGGCATGATGGAAGATTAACAGAACTCATCGCGACTGGAAGTCGCAACAGCCGGATTGTTTGTTATTTCAACAATTAAAGGTGTTGCACAGGCTGGTGGAATGTATTTCAGTAGTTTTATCAGGCCTGTCGCTAGCAATAAGGAAGCGACTGATGCCGCAAAGCCTTTATGGCGTTGTTCGAATATTGGATCGTCACCAACACGTTTAAAAGCAAGATATAACAACTGCTTTTTAAATGTGTAACTGAGTTCCTCCGAGATGCAGAATGATCTTATTTCACGCAGTGTAATGAAGTTCAGTGAATGCCAGATGCCCAGGTCGCAGTCTTTGGGCAGAAAAAATCGTTGGCTGAATATCGGGAAATGACGAAATACCAATGTACCGTAATGGGGTTCATAGGGGATACTATAGTTGGGGCACGAGTGGAGCATTTTTCCTTCTGGCGTGAGTACCAAAGCCATTTTTTTCAGTGCCAAGCGCCATTCAGGAATATGTTCGATGACATAATTGCTGAAGATTAGATCAAATTGACCGTGTTGGGATGGGTTTAATTGCTCAGCCGGTTCAGTCATCACGGTTAACTTTAGATGAGAAAAATGCTCAAGAATAGCATTTTTGACATGATCGAAGATACCAAAACCGCCCAATGCAGGTTCGAGTGCCGTAATAGAAAAGCCTTGTTGTTTCAGGAATAAGGACGTGAGACAAAGTCCTGCACCGACTTCGAGCAAACGGTGTTTTGCATCCAGGTCGGCAAGAATCAAATTCAGTGTAACCAGACTTTCATTGGCAAAGGTGTCAAACAGGGCTTGGATCTCTGTTTTTGCATAACCGTGTTGGCGTGCAATTTGATCGCTAAGTGCTTCGAATGGAATTTGTGCCAGAAAGTCTTGTAACGATTTTCTTAGTTTTGATTGTTCTTGTGTTGTTAAAATCGGAAGCACCTCGAATGATGCGCAAAGCTTAGCATGGTAATAATAATGAATCCAAAATCCAGGTACTCGAACGCTATTGTTGGAAATCCAAAATGGCCTTGTGGATGCTTGAGTTGATAGCCTGAAGGTGACTTTATTGGGTGTGTTGTGTCCAGTCATCATTACCCTTTCAATGATAACAACAGTTGTGTGTTCTGATCGTTTTCAATCTATACAGTGCGTATAACGCTGATAAGGTCTATGCTCTGCTATCTTCATGGAAGGGTAGGGGTGCAGGAGCAAAATCAACCCTGTGGTTTTAACATGATATGATCGATTTCAGCGGACTGATGTCTCAACTGTTTTCCACCTACTGGTGGTTGATTCCACTGTTGATTGTCGTTTCCCTGTTCAAATCCGCATGGTTCAAAGGTTTCATCGGTGAAGTGATGGTGAATACCTCTGCCCGACTCTTTTTGAATAAACGTGATTATCACTTGATTAAAAACGTCACCATCCCGACCGAGGATGGCACCACCCAGATTGACCATGTTATTGTCTCCCGCTTCGGTGTGTTCGTGGTGGAAACCAAAAACATGAAGGGCTGGATTTTTGGCAGCGACCGCCAGAAAACATGGACGCAGCAAATTTACAAATCCAAACACCGCTTTCAGAACCCCTTGCACCAAAACTATAAACACACCAAAACCTTAGAAGGCGCACTCGGCATTGAATCGGAGAAGCTGTTCTCTGTGGTTGTGTTCGTCGGTGACAGCACCTTCAAAACAGCGATGCCGGAGAACGTCACCTATGGTCGTGGTTATATTCGCTACATCAAGTCAAAGACTCGGCCTTTACTAACAGAAAGAGAAGTGCAGCAGGTTATCCAACAGATCGCTGATGGCCGCTTGAAAGCCTCAATCAAAACGCATCTACAGCATGCCAAACATGTCCGCGAAATCGTAGCGGCGAAAACTGAAGTGAAAGCCTCAAAGCCAGTTTCAGCATCGTCAAAGGCATGCCCAAAATGCGGTAGCGATATGGTGTTGCGCACGAGCAAGAAAGGCCCGAAAGCTGGCAACCAATTCTGGGGTTGCTCCGCCTTTCCAAAATGCAGGACAATTGCTGATGTTGGTTGATATAAATCAGTTAGTATCAGCTAAAAGGGTAGCGTCTTCATTAGATTTAGCTTTGGAACTTACTATAGGATTAAATAGCTATGAAATATGAATTACCCTCTAGTCACGGACTTTCAATAAAATGCTTAGATAGTTTAATTCCTAAAGATGGTGATTCGATATCGCTGACGGATGTTCAATTTGAAGCTTTAGATAAAGGGGTTGCTCGTAATAAGAGTATGCTGGTAGTTGCTCCAACCTCTACTGGTAAAACAATGATTGGGATATGGGCTGTTGCTTCGGGTCTTGAAGCTATGTGTAATACTGTTTATTTAGTTACACACCGAGCTTTGGCTAGACAAAAGTTTGAAGAATTTACAAATGTGTTTCTATCCACTTTTCTTGATGACGTTTCGGAGTCCATTGTTTTGGCTACAGGTGATACTGTGGTAAATACAGAGGGTAATATTCCTTCAGACCCATTACATGCTCCGGTTATTGTCGCTACTTATGAAAAATATCTGGCTATGTTGGCAGCTTCAGGGATTCCAAAAAACCTTTCGAGAACAGTTTTCGTTTGTGATGAAATCCAACTACTCGGAGATAAATACCGTGGGCAGAATGTTGAGCTATTGTTGACCTTACTCAAGCGTGCTGGGTGGAAACAATTGGTTGGGCTCTCTGCTGTATTAGATCGAAGAGATGCTTTTGAAATATCTTTGTGGTTGGAAATTGATCCTGTAATTAATCTGACTCGGGAAAAACACCTAAGTTATGAATGTTGGACCTCGGAAGGCATATACAGCCATAATACAGGTCATGACGAAGATGATATTCACCAACAGTCACTACCGGTAAATCTGAGTCTAGATACTCTGGCTATTTTACAAAAATTAATAAAAGAAAAAGCGGCTAAACCAATAATAGTTTTTTGTATGACCAAAAAAAGGACTTATGAGTTGGCGCAGGCATATACGGATTTAAAATCGAACACATTGTTGAAGCAGCTTTCATTTTTATTTGGTAATTTGTCAGAAACAAATGCAAACAGTCTTTTGACATCATATATTCCAAATAAGTACCTGATTACGTATTAAT
>CAYOTF010000096.1:0-10501 GCA_964406805.1 uncultured Zetaproteobacteria bacterium
GTACCAAAGCGCCTTGACGATTTTTCAGGCCGAGCGCCTGCATGGTTTCTTTGTCCACGTCAGTGATATGCACACCCAAACGTGCACGTGTCACATGGCCTTTTTCACGCAATTCATCGAGTACCGAACGTGCCAGGTTAATTGGGATCGCAAAACCGATTCCATTATTACCGCCACTACGCGAATAAATCGCTGTATTGATGCCTACCACTTCGCCGCGCGCATTAAATAGCGGCCCGCCGGAGTTGCCCGGATTGATCGCGGCATCGGTCTGAATAAAATCATCATAGGGGCCTGAACCAATCACCCGACCTTTGGCCGATACGATGCCTGCTGTTACCGTCTGTTCGAGGCCGAATGGATTACCAATCGCAACCACCCAGTCACCGACTCGTAATTTTTCAGAATCACCCAGATGAACCGCTTTGAGATTTTTGACTTCCACCTTTAGCAACGCCACATCCAGCTTCGGATCGGCTCCTACCACCGTTGCTTCATGCTCTGTGCCATCACGCATTTTAACAATCACTTCATCGGCACCATCAATTACATGATTATTGGTCACGATATAACCATCGGATGATAAAACGAAGCCCGTACCGAGTGCATGCTGCTCACGCTGTTGGCGCGGCATATTGCGGAAGAAATCATTAAAAAATTCGTCAAACGGAGAAGCTGAACCGCCACCGTGCGGAGAGCC
Source organism: uncultured Zetaproteobacteria bacterium (assembly GCA_964406805.1). GTDB lineage: Bacteria > Pseudomonadota > Zetaproteobacteria > Mariprofundales > Mariprofundaceae > Mariprofundus. The sequence continues at coordinate 701 of CAYOTF010000096.1, forward strand.
GAAACCCGGAGGCAAACCTTGAGTGCGCATTTTCGCACGTTTTGTCGTACTGATATTGACTACCGAATCGGCTTGAGAAGCCGCAAGATCGGCGAAGCTTTCCGGCATTGCCTGGGCAGATGAACCCCACAGGAATGCTAAAAATAAAACAGGCAATAAACGTTTAATATGACTCAATCGTAACTCCTTGGTATAAATCTCAGGACGCTTTTTAAAGTGTGCAGATGAATAAACGATGAAAAATCAATGTCCGCTTGCTAAGATTCAATCGGAAGAATGTGATAATTGGACTGGAAGTTGATGCATTGAGGCATGCCCAGACGCGACCGATGAAGCGGCATAAATCACGCGTGTCATCCGCACATCCAAGCCACTTTGATGATCCGACAAATAGAATTTATAACAGACATAATATATCAGCACCGCAGCAAAGCCTGCTAATGCAGCCAGCGCCTCAACCGCAGGCCAACCCATCGCCAGAGCAAGTCCGCGCATAGCCAGCCCAAACGCAACAAAAGCCAGCATCGGCATCGCATACAAACGGAAAGCAATGCGCATCACCGCACTGTCCGGTACTTCCAGCACGATCTCATCGCCGGCTTTTGCATGCAGGGTATTTTTAACACGCAACTCGATCACACGCTCCACCCATGAACCCATGGTGCTGCACGATGTTTTTCCAGCACAACCGCCACAGGCGCTAGCCCTGCGACCCTGCACCAGCGCTTGATCACCTTCGATTGCCATGACTCGAACCTGTTGTTCCATCGATCACTCCTGTGTTTAGTTTGCAGCGCTCACAAAACCCCGATAAAGGCGCAGCTTACACAACAAATACATTTCGTCGCCAGTTTATAACTCAGCTTGTTTTTTCTAATACAGTCCTGTGGTCGCCAGCCGACAACACATTGCCATTTAATATCTGTTGTGACACAGTCTCGCTTCCTATTTTTACCGGGTGGGATTTCTGTAGAAAACAAGAGGAGAATAGTAGTGAGTGATGCAATTCAAAAGGTCTTTGACCTTCTAAAAGAAAATGAGTGCGAATTTGTTGATGTTCGTTTTACCGATACACGCGGTAAATGGCAGCATGTTACATTCCCGGCTCATGAGCTGAATGAAGATTGTTTTGAAGACGGTTTCGCCTTCGATGGCTCTTCGGTTGCGGGTTGGTGTGATATTAATAATTCTGATATGGCGCTGATTCCTGATCCAGTCAGTGCAAATATCGATCCATTCTTTGAAGCTTCTACCCTGGTTCTGGTGGCTCAAGTCATCGATCCCATTACGGGCGAAGATTATAACCGTTGCCCACGTCAGGTTGCACAGCGCGCTTTGAGTTATATTCGTTCTGCCGGTATTGCTGACACTGCTTATTTCGGTCCTGAACTCGAATTCTTCATCTTTGACAGCATGCGCTATAAAAATGAAATGGGCGCGTCCGGTTATGAAATCGGTTCCGAAGAAGCAGCCTGGAATTCCAATGAAAAATTTGGCGGCAACAACACCGGTCATCGTCCACGTGTTAAAGGTGGTTATTTTCCAGTTCCTCCAGTTGATTCCCTGCATGAAATCCGCAACGACATGTCGTTGGTCATGACTGACTTGGGCATCCACATGGAATGCCATCATCACGAAGTTGCAACCGCCGGTCAATGCGAGCTGGCCATGAAGTTCGGCGAGTTGATCGAACAGGCCGATAAAGCCCAGTGGTACAAATATGTAGTGCACAATGTTGCCGATGCACATGGCAAAACTGCAACCTTCATGCCAAAACCTATCTATGGCGATAACGGCACTGCCATGCATGTGCATCAATCGTTGTGGAAAGACGGCGTGAATCTGTTTGCGGGTGATAAATATGCCAATCTGAGTCAGGAAGCGCTGTGGTACATCGGCGGCATCATCAAACATGCGCGCGCACTCAATGCCTTCACCAATGCTTCGACCAACTCGTATAAACGTCTGGTTCCAGGCTTTGAAGCGCCTGTGATGCTGGCGTATTCCAACCGCAACCGTTCGGCGTCCATTCGTATTCCGGTCGTCAATTCGGATCCGGCGCGTCGTGTCGAAGTGCGTTTCCCCGATTGCAGTGCCAACCCATACTTGGCGTACACTGCAATGCTGATGGCCGGTTTGGATGGTGTGGCGAACAAGATCGATCCGGGCGCAGCTGCAGATAAGAACCTGTACGACTTGCCTCCAGAAGAAGCCAAGTTGATTCCAACGGTTTGTGAAAGCCTGGAACAGGCGCTGGAATGCCTGAATGTTGATCGCGACTTCCTGAAAGTCGGCGGTGTGATGGATGACGATATGATTGATGCTTACATCGGCCTGAAGATGGAAGAAGTCAATGAAGTACGCATGCGTCCACATCCCATGGAAATGGAACTGTATTACTCCTGCTAAAGCAAAAAAGATCAAACCAACAAAATAGAAAGGCCGCCCGTAAGGGTGGCCTTTTTTGTAAAAAAGCCCAAGAGCCGGTATTGACATTGGATGCAAGCTTCCCTTTCTCCATTGATCACTGCTATCAAATCAAAAAACTGTGTTAATAAAAATCCCCGCCGCAAGCAGCGGGGTATTGCTGGATAATCATATTTCTCACATCGCAGCAAGCTGCGGGGAATTAAACCCCAAGAGATTAACAGTTGTTTCTACTTCAAAGCATATACATACTTTGCTCTGTTCAAGAAGAGAGAGAGAGTAAAATGGGCAAAAGAGCCACTTCATGACTACTGAAAAATTTGACCTTTTGGACATTGATTTTGCCCCTGTAGACTTGGAGCAACTTGGATCAAAAGAAAAATTCTGGTTTCTTTTCGCCAATGATCGTAATGGCAGTAGATGGTTGTTTAAGTTTTCGAGAGAAGGAACAGGTGAGCATTGGTCGGAAAAAATTGCTGAGCAACTGTGTAAACACCTTGCTATTCCTCATGTTAATTATGAAATAGCAAAAACAGATGGAAGAATTGGAGTTATTACTAAAAACATTGTGAATAATGATTCCAGAATGGTTATGGGAAACGAAGTTTTACATAGTGTTAGTCCCGGATACCCCGAACCTGATGGGAAACGTGTGCGTGTTAGAGAGCATACTGTATCACGTATACTTAGATGCTTAGATAACGGAATTCAACCTCCCATGACCAGCATCGATATTGGCACGCTTAATGCGGGAGATGTTTTTTGTGGTTATCTAATGCTTGATACTTTGATAAGCAACCAAGACCGGCATCATGAAAACTGGGCCATTATTATTGATGAAAAAGGTGAACGTTATCTGTGCCCCACATACGATCACGCAGCCAGTTTGGGACGAGAACTACTTGATAAAGATCGAGAGCTAAGACTAAAGACAAAAGATAAGTTAAGAAGAGTTGACGCTTTTGTGGCAAAAGCAAAGTCCGAAATGTATAGGAATGTTAGAGATAGAAAACGACTCACAACGATTGAAGCTTTTTTACTTTCAGTCAAAGGTAGGAATAAAATAAAGGCTTATTGGCTGTCAAAACTAAAGATCTTATCAGATAAAAAAATTGCTGAGATTTTTAGTGCAATTCCCGATGAAACGATTACCCCACTAGCTAAACAATTTGGAATTCAGATGATTATTGAAAACAAAAAAAGGTTATTAAAAAATGTTAGATAAAAATAAGAGTGTATATTTAGCATGGCAAGACCCCGAGACAAAGAGTTGGCATGTTGTAGGGCTTCTAACAGGGCATACAGATGCATACACTTTTGGATATACACATGGTGCCTTAACATCAAAGAACTTTATTCCTTTTAGTGGAATGGAAGATAAAAATAATAAATATATTTCAACAGAGCTGTTTCCTCTCTTTTATAATAGGTTGCTATCCTCCAATAGACCAGAGTATTCAAACTTCATTAATTGGCTAGGTTTACCCTCTAATGCTAGTGCCATTTCGGTTTTAGGCCGCTCGGGAGGCTTGAGAAGCACAGATAAGCTGGAAATGTTTAACCGCATTGAAGTGGAAGCTGATGGCTCTTTTGAGTATGTTTTTTTTGCCCATGGCTTGGGCTATCTAACCCCAACTGCTAATAAAAGAGTAAGCAGGCTTCAACAAGGTGATGAACTACTTCTTTGTTTGGATTGTCAAAACAGTTATGATGAACATGCTGTGATTATTAGAGCAGCTAATCCAGCCGAAATCATTGGATATGTTCCAAGGTATTTATCCCAAAATATCACTCTTTTTCTAAAGGAAGATAAAAACTGCATTAGCATCTCAGTTGAAGCATTAAGTAATGAGGCTCCTGCCAATTATAAATTAATGTGCAAACTTTCTGGCAAGTTAAGTAAATCACTTGCAGACAAAGTTATGCAGGATGATGAGTTTCAATTAATTAAAGCTGATTTGGAAGTTGAAGTAGCGACATGAAAATCATTGAAAAATAAGGGTGGTATTCTCAGTTCAGGTGATTAATCCATTGATTGATTCCATACTCACATTCACAGACCCAAAGCTGCATGCCGATGTACGACGGCTATATGCTCTATCGCCTTTTTTTACACAGCTAATGCGAACGGCTTCAGAATCCGAAGCCCGGCTTTTATTTGTTGATCGGGACAAAGCTTTATTGCCCGATAGCAGTGCGATCTGGGTGCCTGCTTGCGACAGCAATGATTTATCCATCTGCATGCGCCATTTACGCCATTGCAAACAGCGTGCCCACCGCCACCTGATTTGGTGGGAGATCGGCTTAACTGGCGATATGGATCGCTCGTATCAAGCCATTAGCGATCTCGCTGCCGGCTTGTTGAATGAAGCGCTGAGTATGGCCGAACGTCTGATTGCGCCGCGTTTTGGCAGGCTGGACGGTGGTTCATTTTGCGTGATTGGCTTGGGCAAACTGGGCGGACGTGAACTGAATCTGGGCTCGGATGTAGATCCGTTGTTTGTCTGGCAGGCCAGTGATCATTCGAGCGCGGATCATGCGAATAATAATCATTCAAACGGTGGGCGCAAATCTGTGCCTGCGGCTGAATATTACAGCCATCTCTCCCGCATGCTGATTCGCTTAATGGGCGAGCGCACTGCTGATGGCGTGGTGTGGCCGGTGGATATGCGTTTAAGGCCGGGGGGTGATGGCGCATCGATCGCCTTAAATCTGAATGCGACAATCAATTTTTATCTGGAGTATGGGCAGACATGGGAGCGTGCCATGTTGGTCAAAGCGCGGCCTGTGGCGGGTGACTTGGAGCTTGGTCAGCATCTGATCGATGGTATTGCCCCCTTTATTTATCGCCGTTATCTCGATTATACCACGGTGGCTGCACTGGCGGACATGAAACGGCGCATTGATCAGCAAGCGGGTAGCCATGTGATCACGCCCGGTTTTGATGTGAAGCGTGGGCGCGGCGGCATTCGTGAAATTGAATTCATTATTCAATCGCTGCAATTGTTGCATGGTGGCAATCGTGTGGAACTGCGGGTGCAGCCCAGCATGCAGGCTATTGTTTTATTGCAGGAGGCTGGAGTCATTCGCCACGATGATGTGGTGGTATTGCAAGCGGCTTATCGGTTTTGGAGACGCATCGAGCATGCCATTCAGGCCAGGCATGGTGAACAAACCCATAAGCTGCCTGATGATTATGTGGATTATCTGAGTGCCGCCATAGGTATTGAGGATATTGAAGCGCAACTTGCGCATCATGCAAGGGTTGTTGAACAGGCATTCCACACCTTCGTCAAACCGATTGGCGAAACGCAAGAGCATAGCTGGTTGCTTGGTGAGCAGCCTGGCTTGGCTGATTTGAACGAGCATGAGCGCAAACGCATGCTGTTCGCACTTAAAAACATCGATCACTATTTATCACGCGGCTTGTTGCCAGAGCGTAGCCGCACACAGGTGGAGCGAATCCTGACACAGGCGATGCCGTGCTGGCTGGAGGATGAAAACGGAGTAACTGCTTTGGAGTCGTTCGCCAAGCTGATGCATAACATATCCGGACGTGCGACCTGGGTGGATTTGCTAGCCACCCATCAAGGTGTGCTGGATTGGTTGATTGGTGTGCTTTCTGCCAGTCGCTACCTAGCGGATCATATTGCGACCGACCCATCGTGGCTGGAATGGCCGCTGATGGTGGAACATCAAGAAGCCGACATTCAACATATTTGTGCCCGATTGAATAAATTGGATGCATTAAACGCATTCGATGATGTGGAGCAAACATTGGCTGATATTGCACGCGGCGTGGATCAGGCGCGTCTGCTTTCGGCGCTCGCCATTGATGCGCATACGGCGGATGCCATGACCATTGGCGGCTGGCTGGCTGATGTGGCCGATGCTGCCACTGCGGCAGCATTGCGTTTGTGTTTGTATGAAATGCAGTTGCCCGCAGACTTCCCCTTTGTAGCCTTGGCAATGGGCAAACATGGTAGCCGAGAGATGGGCTTGGTGTCCGATCTCGATATGGTGTTTGTACTGGCGCACGATGAGCCTGCAGAGCTAATCGGCAAACGCAGCCGCAGTGAACATGCCCAACGCATTGGTCGGCGCATGATTCAATACCTGTCCGGCAAAGCACCATTCGGAGCTGGCTTTGAATTTGATGCACGCTTAAGGCCATCGGGTTGCTCTGGTGTGCTAGTCACCAGTTTAAATGGATTCCACGCCTACCAATTGCATGAAGCGCAAACCTGGGAGCATCAGGCGCTATGCCGAGCCCGACCTGTTGCAGGCACTGATACTGCAAAAATACAACTAACGACGGTCATTCAGGAGGTGTTGGAACAGCAATTCGATCCAGCTTTGCTTGCTGCCGATGTGCTCGAGATGCGCGGTAAAATGCTGGATCACTTGGCCAGCAAATCGGATGCCATCATCAATCTCAAACAGGATGCCGGTGGCTTGGTGGATATTGAGTTTCTGGCACAATACGCCCGCCTTGCATTTCCTAGAGGCAAACGTGGCAATCAACGCCGGTGTAGTGATATTCTGAATAACCTGCCCAAGCAAGCGCCGGACATCTGGCATCAGCATGGCGCTCAACTGGCCGATACCTATCTGGATTACCGCCAGATGGAGAATGCCCTACGGGTAGAGTTGTGGAATTCAATCGGCAACCTGTCCAGTGACCCGACCGCCACAGCATGGGAAACCATGTCGCGCCATGCCGCCATCACCACGCCGCAAGCATTAAAGCAACGCATGCTTGAAACACATGCCTTGTTTCAGTATCTGTTAAACCAATAAACATAAGCCGGGTTCATCAGAATGATCCAATCGAAGATGCTCTAATCATTTAATCCAACATTGCAGTTGAGCAAAGCCAGTGCATCGTTCACGATTCGCGCATGTACAGCATGTTTACACAATCGATTGCAATGGTTCCGGGCATAGGATCCGCACTGCAAAAGCGACTCATGGCGCGTGGTATCACTAGCCTCGGTGATTTGTTATTGCATTTGCCCAAAGATTATATCGATGATCGTCATGTTTTACCCATTGCCCAGCTTAACGAGATACGGAGTGCCCGTATCCAGGGTCATATTGTAAGTCGGCAGGCGCGTGGTTACGGACGCAGTCGGCAAGTCATCCTGCATATCGCCGATGAGACTGGTCAAATCACACTCAATTTCTTCCATTCCGGCTACATGATGAACGATGCCCGGCTCAGCGAAGGACGCGAAATATCCGTGCGTGGCACACTGGAGAACTGGAAAGGGCAGAGCCAAATGTCGCATCCCGACTGGTGTGTGCCGGAACAGTTCCGCCCTGGATTTCAACCGCAATACGCCAGCCTTGCAGGTTTAAGCAGCAAACGTCTGATGACATTTATTCAACACATCCTAAGCATGCTACCCGCCGCAGCCTCCAGTCCCCTCGATGCCGCACTGCAAGATCTGCACCTGTCCGGCTTACATCCACCCAGCCTGCGTCAGGCCTTGCTGCACATCCATCAACCCCGCGATATTGACCGGGACATGTTAAAAACAGCCGTCACTCGCCTAAAAAGCGAAGAAATTATTGTCTATTTGCGTTTAATGCAGGAGAAGAAGAAGTCCGCCGATTGCCCCGCACCCTCCCTCAAACATGAAGATCAAAGCCAGCAGCTCTTAGATAGCCTGCCCTTTGCTTTAACGCCCGCACAGCAATCCGCATGGCAGGAGATCAGCGCCGATTTGCACAGTGGCAAACGCATGCACCGCCTGTTGCAGGGCGATGTGGGCTCGGGGAAGACATGGGTTGCCGCGCTGGCCATGATCAAGGCAGCCGCCTGCGGCTATCAGGCCGCCCTGCTTGCACCGACAGAGGTGCTGGCCAATCAACATGCTGAAACGCTGCAAACCCTGTTTTCGCCGCTCGGTTTTGAGATCGCGTTGCTTACCGGCAGCTGCAAAGCCAAGCCACGGCGCACGATTTTAGCCGGCCTGCAGAGCGGTTCGATCAGCTTGATTGTCGGCACCCATGCCCTGCTCAGCGATGATGTGATCTTTGATCGCCTCGCTTTGGCGCTGGTCGATGAGCAACACCGTTTTGGCGTGCGCCAGCGCTGGGGGCTAGCCGATAAACAATGCGAGGGTGGTGACGCGATTCATCTGCTCGGCATGACCGCCACCCCCATTCCGCGCTCACTGGCTTTATCCTTATACGGCGACATGGATTTAAGCATTATGCGCGGCATGCCACCGGGTCGAAAGCCGGTCGAAACACGCGTTATTGCGGCCGATAAAATGCAACCCTTGGCGGCTGGCATGCAACGCATTCTCGATGTTCAAGGCCGTATTTACTGGATTGTGCCGCGCATTGATGAGGATGACGATGGTGTATCGGTTGACCAGCGGGTGGAATTGCTCAAAAAACACTTTCCCAAAGCCAACGTCATGGGGCTGCATGGTCGCATGAAATCCAGTCTCAAACAGACCGCTCTGGATGATTTTTCATCCGGTGCATGCAGTGTTCTGGTATCCACCACCGTAGTTGAAGTGGGTGTGAATGTTGTTGAAGCGCGCTTAATCATTATTGAACAGGCCGAGTCCTATGGACTGGCGCAACTGCATCAGTTGCGAGGCCGTGTCGGCCGCTCGCATGAGCAGGGCTATTGCATGCTTATTCGCGGCGATCAGGCATCGCAAACAGCCAGTGAGCGCTTAAAACAAATGATCAACACACACGATGGCTTAACACTGGCCGAAGCCGATCTGGCCTTGCGCGGTAGCGGCGATGCCATCGGTACACGCCAGCATGGCGATGCCGGATTCCGCCTGCTCAACATGGCCGAGGATGGTCCCCTCATGCGCCAACACTTCGAACATCTGCCCGATTTCGCCCCCAGCGAAGCCATGCAACAGTTCTGGCGACCCTGTGCCGAATCCACAGATTAAGATGAATGGCTAAAGCATAAGCCTTACGCACTTCATTCCATCTTGTAATTTCCGATAGATAGTCTATTAATGAATGGAGAGGATTTCCCATGTTGATTTTGACACGTAAAAAAGGCGAAGCTATTGCCATCGGCGATAACATTCAAATTCAGGTCTTGGATGTGAAAGGAGGGCAGGTACGCATCGGCATTGATGCGCCGCGTGACGTGCAAGTCAATCGCGAAGAGCGCCTGCGCCCGGCAGCAAATGATAGCAGCATGCCCGCCACCGCCTGATTTTTCAGCGCGAGCGTTTCGGCTCAGCTGATCAGTCCAACGTTGATACAATAACATCTTTCTTAACCCGGACTATTCATAAACACTGCTGCGCCCTCGCTTGTCCCTTTGGCCGCAACAAACCCTTGCTACCCCAGGGCACTTTCTCTGCCGCAAGCGGCATTCAC
>CAYOTF010000097.1:0-10345 GCA_964406805.1 uncultured Zetaproteobacteria bacterium
TCAAACCGGACAAGTTAATTGTCGGTGACCGGACACCGTAATTGTCGCTGAACAGTTTAAGTGCCCTTGCCGTATTCGCTTTCCATCATTTAAATATGTCGCGCAGCATTGTTTTAACTCCAGCACATCGTTACTCAACAAGCCGGGAATCGGGCCATGGTCACGAATATATTTTCGACTCTGTTCTAATCGACCCGCATGAATTTTTTTCCAGTTTGATTCGCGATAGAATAGCTGATTATAAGATCGGGCAATTTCAGCAACAGGTTCGATAAGAAACCCTGTTTCAGCTTGCATGCTATCGATCAACACAAGCAGATGAATTTTATTAAACCTTCCAGGCAGTGCCTCTAACATGATTTTGATGTATTCCTGAACCAGTGTGGGCTCAGAGGCAAACTGACTGAGCATCGGATCCAGAATATCTCGCTGGCCAATAATATGATCTTCAAATGTAATGGCCGCTGCACTGCATGTATGGCCAGCAGATGGAATCTGCTGGTTGAACCTGCGTAACCGGGCAAGGGGTTGTGATAATTTTCCTGATGACTCCATGGCGCTCCTCCATTTCACTTGAAATATGTCATGTGTATGGGAGGAGTATCAGCATGGAGCGGACAAAATCGGTTTCATACCGGCACGATTGAAACATTGGCACGTTTTCGTCAGACGATGATTTATATCAACCAATAAAAAGAGAGGTGGCTTGTCATGCCCAAAACTAAAGTGCTTATCATCACGCCCGGTACAGTTTCAGACAGATTGAGCGAGGATTTAAATATCAAATACACGGTCAGGCCAGAGCACCTTGCAAAATTTCAATCATACATAGATGCGATGGAACATTATAAATTTTATTACGCCAGGTACATCAGCATCCCGAAAGAGCAGATGCTTGAATATGTGGATGAAATCATTCGTGACTGGCCTGATATTTCGTGTGCAGTATATTTAGACCCGAACACGATGGAAGGTGGTTTTTATCACAAATCATGCCTGGGTATGATGGATGAGGGGAATGTAGGGGTAGAAGATTTTATTGAAGCACTTCATAGCCATGGCATGTCGTCCATCCCGATGGAAATGGATTTTGACGATAGCATCTTCGAAAGTGGTGAGATTTCAATAAAAGCATATTATGAAGAATCGCTTAGAATAATCACCTCGATTCCAAGGGCAACTTCAGATAGTTCTAATTAAGCGTCAAGCCCTCTACAGTTTACAATGTAAAATAAAATATGCATTATCGTGATCTAATGTTTATTATATTACACAATAGATGTGACACATGAAGTCTTTGGGGAAATCGGCTGTTCCGCGTCAAATGCTTGCCGAACTTGAAAAGGTTGGTGAAGATATTCGTTATGCACGCATCAGACGTAAATTCACCATGGAAGAGCTAAGTAAACGAGCTTGTATATCCCGGCAAACCCTTAATAAGGTTGAAAAGGGCTCGCCAAATGTGGCGATAGGCATTTATGCGCGGGTGCTGTTTTTGCTGGGTATTACAGGCACGGTTCGTAATCTTGCTGATTTATCCAATGATCCGATTTCCCGCGACATCGAGATTGCCAGCCTGCCGCAAAGAGTGAAAAAAAAATGATTCCCTCCAGCAGTCAAGTGAGTGTGTTTATGTTTGGCTATCGTGAGCCTGTAGGAACGCTCTTTTTTCAACGTAACACCTTTACATTCTCATATGCCAAAGGGTGGATGGCGCATGGTTTCCCAATATCGCCAAGCATGCCATTGGAGAATGAAACCTTTTATTCGCATGGATTGCCCCCGATTTTTTCTGACGTAGCGCCAGATCGCTGGGGTAGAAAATTAATCGAGACAAAACTCCGGCGCGAAGGCCATCAGGGGCAGGTGCTGGATCAGCATTATCTTTTGCAGCTATCGGATTGCTCTCGGATGGGCGCTTTGCGTTTTTCTTTTGATAACGGGGAAACATTTATTGACACAAACGATGATATTCCGCCTGTTTCTTCACTGCCGAAGTTTATTCACCTGACAGATGCCATGATCAATGGTGAGCAGGATGATTATTCCGAGTTGATCAGCAATGTCTCTTTAGGCGGAGCGCGGGCTAAAATAATGGTAAAAGATAGTGATGGCTCTTTCAAGCTGGCCAAGTTGCCGCAACCCAATGATATGGTTGATGTCGAGGGTTGGGAGTATGTATTGATTCAGCTTGCGCGAGAGGCGGGCATTCAAGTTGTTTCTGCAACACTGCATGGTGATCAAAAAAGGCATGCGCTTTTATTGGCACGCTTTGACCGGGATGGCGAGCAAAGGCTTCACTATATGTCTGCGATGACACTGCTTGAGCTTAGAGATGGCGATAGCAGTGATGCTTCTTATGTTGATCTGGCCAATGCGATGAGTGCATCTTGTGATGATCATGATTTATCGCAGCTTTATCGCCGGATGGTGTTTAATCTGATGTGTGGCAATGTGGATGATCATCTGCGTAATCATGGATTCCTGTATCGTGATGGAATCTGGCGATTGGCTCCCGCATTTGATATGACACTTTGCGGCAGCTATGGAGAGCAACATCAGCTGCATGTCTATGATAAAAACAGGCCGGATATGATTGAAACGGCTTTGGATGTTCATGCCTATTTCCAACTGGAGCAAGACCAGGCATTGGAGATTACAAGGGAAGTCGCCGTTGCAGTATCCCGATGGGAGCAGGTTGCAAAGCGGGCGGAAGTGCGTGGCATTGCCAACCAGAGAGGCAGATTGGGCTGGCAGGATGCTATTCGTTTAACAACCGCTTGAAGGGGAGATGGAATTTGTAATTTCCTTCGCTACGCTCGTATTGTAAAAGCGATGATAGATTTTAAGGGGTAACTATGAGCCAACATTATGTTAGCGATGACCAAGGACTTGATGGCATTCAACAGGCTATTGATACGGCCACCGCTGGTGATGTCGTGGTTTGCAAACCTGGTGTTTACGAAGGTGATGCAGCGCTACGCCTAAAAAGTGGTGTGGATTTAGTGAGTGAGGCAGGCGCGAAGAAAACGATTCTTCGCCAACATGTAGTAAACGGAACTGGAGTTATTTTAGCTCACAAGTGTGAGAATATACTAATTGATGGGTTCCACTTGGGTCAGAAAACTGGAGTTTTCGATGACATTAAATCTGGCCGTGGCTGGCTGATCACAATTCAGTTAAGTGATAATATCTGTGTAAGGAACAATATTATCGAATACAGTAATGGAAATGGAATCAACTACTTTGGGTCTAGGGGGTCAGTTTCTGGAAACTTGATTTCAAACAATAAGGAGAATGGAATTTACATCACCTCTTCTGAAGGAAATATCTCAGAAGTAACGATTGATGATGGTAACACTATTGAAGGTAACAAGGGCACTGGTGTTGTTTATGCAAGCTCAAAAGGCAACGTTCGTGGAAATCTTATTGAAAAAAACGAGTGGGGTGGCCTCTATTTTACAGGAAAATCCGAAGTCACCATTGCAGATAGGAACACGATTAGAGACAACGGAAACTGCGGTGTTCAGATTGTAAATCAATCCGAAGTTATTATCGAGGGTGAGAACACGATTGAAGGTAACAAGGGTCAGGGTGTTGTTTATGCAGGCTCAAAAGGCAATGTTCGTGGCAATATTATTGCAAACAACGAAGGCATTGGTGTCGAGATTTCGGGAGAATCCGTAGTTACCGTTGGAAGTGGCAATACCATTAAAGGTAACAAAGGTGGTGTTGCTGTTTTGGATAAATCCGAAGTTATTATTGGAGATGGCAACACGATTGAAGAAAACAAAGGCTGTGGTATTATCTATATTAACTCAACAGGCAATGTTCGTGCTAATGCCATTGCAAACAATGAAGGTATTGGTGTACAGGTTAGGAATAAATCCGAAGTCAGCATTACAGATGGCAACATGATTGAAGGAAGTAAAGGTTGTGGTGTTGCCTATGATGATTCAACAGGCAATGTTTATGCGAATACCATTGTAAATAACGAAATCTATGGTGTTGGCTATGAAAACTCAAAAGGGAATGTTCGAGCCAATGTTATTGCAAGCAATCAAGAAAATGCTATCTACGTTTTCCACCAAAACAGCTCATCAGAAACAGTTATTACAGACAATTTGATTTACAGAAATACTTCACCATTGGCCAATAACAACGGAGTAGTATATTTTCAGAAGAATCTACTTTGGGAAACTGGATCGACTGAGTTAAATACACTGATAGATAATAAAGGTTTCTGGCATGAGCAGTATGATGAACTGCATCAAAATGCAGCGCAAAAGTTTGTACGAGCAGGCCTTGGCTGGGGAGCATTGGAAGATGTGCGTGATGCCTTGCCTAAAACTGAAGAAATACATTTGGACACTTCCCACCTTTCAGGTATGAGTTATCAGCCAACTGATAATGCTACTGGATTCGATTCCAAGCCCCATGCTGGTTGGCCAACAAGTCTTTCAGGGAATTTACACCGACTTCTCCAGTGTCTAACCCACGAAAGAAAACATGGGAAGCATGATGCCCCCGAACTGCCTGACTGCATCGTTGTGCTTGAAGCGGGTATTCTGGATCAGTATGAAAATGAGCTGATGAAGCATGCTGAAATAAAGTGGCCAAAAAAAGCGGATGATCTTGTATATTGGGAAATGGTGAATGGATCTTCTGAGGCGGATAGTGGCTCATCTAAAGAGGATGAAAAGTCTGTTGAAAAAAGCCCTGAATCCAGGCTTGGAATGGCCATGCAGGAAAATGATCAGCCTCGCTTAAAATCACTATTTTTCAGCATGCTTGTACGCGCCATATTGCTATACCTGGTGCCGATCTTGGTTGTATTTTCTGTAGCATTGTATGTAGAGCCTGTCTGGATTCAACCAGCCCTTCAAGGGTTATTCTCTTTGGGGATTGGGGAGTATATTTTGGTTATATTAGCCAGTTGGCTATTATTTACGCATTTTATCATTCCGCCCCATATCAATATCATCCCTCAAAAAATTATTGATTTCCTCGATGCCATAAGCACAGGATTTGTTACTGCCGTGGCTAATCTGTTGACTCCCAACATGTTGATTCGATTTCGAGAGCGTTTATGGATTGAACAGCGTTTCTTTCGTCGCTGGCCCATTTTCGGGAAGCGAAAAATGGTCGTGCTGTTTTGGGATGATGTGGATAGTACAAACAAGAAGGACATTGAATACATTGAATTGATCCGTGATCTGGCACAAAAAAACGGCGTGCCATTTCTTCTGTTTGTTTCCCTTCATGATGCAGGTTTGTTGCCTGTCTGTCTTCCTCGCATTCGGGATAATTATAGCGGAAAATTTATCCCGTGGATGGTGCTCAAGGAAAGTGCAGGTCTGATTGTGCCGCATGAAGGACTGGGGTCACAAGATATTATCCAACACCTGTTTGGGTCGCGAAAAAATATTTTGCCGGGCGCGATACTGAATACTAGCAATATCGATCCAACTGATATGCCGCTGCTGCTAGCGTTAGCAAGCCGGTATCGCTTACCACTGCGTTATGGGTTCCCAATAGAACCGATTGATGAAGATAATCCTGATTTCACAGGCGTGGTTCGCAAGCCTTCGTTTGTTGATGTTCAGACGTGGTTGGAAAATACAATATCTAATGGAAAAAAATGGCCGGTTAAAAAGCCAATTCATGAGGAGTGTTATAAGAGTCTTCCTGGTGAAGGTTATGAAAATGGCCGGTGGGTGTGGTGTCATTCGCAAAGTATTACCTTAAATAAAGATGATAAGACTCAATGTAGCTGGCAAGTCTTGGTCACAAGGCCTGCTTATCGGCAAGTTGTCAGGAAGGCGCTGGAGAATTGGAAACTTCCCGGTTCCGAGTCAAGCGTGTATGCAGATGTATTCCATGTGCATTTGGATGTTGCTGTTGGGGAAACGATATACCTTAACTGGGCTATGTGTTTTTTACAGGAGGGCGCTAATGGTGAGCTTGATGATGACCAACGAGAGTTGGCTTATGCCTACGCCAGCCTGGCATTGCATAGTGCTACAGATTGTTTGCGCGAAAAAGATGCAACCAACCATTTCCCCAAACTGTATGACCTTCGAGGTAAGGTGATCGAAGCATTTTTGCAGAGTGATCATCCGGAACCAGAGCGTATTGCAGGATTGCTGCTGCAATATTCAGGATTCCTTGGTGACGATGCGAAAGAGCAGGAGGTACGCGCAAATTTAGCTCTGATGCTGAAAGTATTGAATGGCCAGTTTCACCGTTTGAGGGCGGCAACAGATCCGATCAATGAAGTTGAAACATTTGAGCCTACAGCTTGTGCTTTGATTGAAAAGCTGAATGCTGATTTGACACACAAAATTGACACATTGCTTTTTAGTTCGCCCAATTTGGCTTCAGCTTTGTTTCGCCGCTTCAAATCTGTGTACTGGTTCTGGCTTAAAGGCGTGCCTGATGTTGAAGTCCCACAGGAATATGAGCCCAGGGCAAGCGGAGATTTGAAACATGATTTTTATGATATGTGGATGCGAGTATGGGAAAAAGGCGCGTCTTCCGAAGCTGTTGCCAGAAATATGGGGCGGCGTTGTGCACATGCACCGGTTGAGTCTGTAGCGGCCATGATTGGTAGCGCCAAGTGGTATGTGCAGCGGCGTGTTCGCCTAGAGACCAAACCAAGCGATGATTCGCT
Source organism: uncultured Zetaproteobacteria bacterium (assembly GCA_964406805.1). GTDB lineage: Bacteria > Pseudomonadota > Zetaproteobacteria > Mariprofundales > Mariprofundaceae > Mariprofundus. The sequence continues at coordinate 6,674 of CAYOTF010000097.1, forward strand.
CAATACTTTAGCGGGGCCAGAAGTATTTGCTTTGAGTCGGTTATTCACCCGGCTCATGAAAGAGTGGAATGCAACGCCTCAAATATCCGATGCTACTGTCTTGGATAGATTACCGTTCTTTAAGTATTGGCCTGAATTCAGAGAAGCGATGCAAAAAGAAGAAGAATATTTGGAATCGTGGAGTCAGCCTCCCGCGATACAGTTGGAGGGCGTTGGCTACGGCATGGGCAGGAATGAGGATGTGCATCAGATTGAGTGGTATCGCGATGGTCGTTTGGTGGAACTGGTAGAATGAGTTATCTATATTTTTTGACATATTGTGTTTTATATAGATAATTACCGAATGAATTATGTTGAACTGACGCATCGCCAAAGCCAAGAGTTTACGGACAGCTACCAGCTTTTTACTGCCATGCAGGATGCGCGTGAACGAGCCGGGCATTATTCAGGCTCGATGCATTGGAAAACAATCAAAGAAAGAAAATATCTCTATCATATGCTTGATGGCTACGGAAAAGGAAAAAGCCTTGGGGCCCGGAATGATGATACCCAAGCCATATATGATGCCTTTCAACGGGGTAAAGCTGAAAGCAGTGAGCGCATCAAATCTATTCAGAAGTCACTGGATGAAAAGGCGGCGCTGAATCGTGCGGTTGGCTTAAACCGGGTTCCACTTGTTGCAGCCCGTATTGTGCGGGAGATTAATAAACGGGGGCTTCTGGGAGCGCGTATATGCGTTGTCGGAACACATGCCATTTATGCCTATGAGGCTTTGGCAGGGGTCACGGTATATCGTGAGCTGCTGGCAACGGCGGATGCGGATTTCTTATGGGATAACCGGAAGGCGATTGAATTCTCTGCTGAATCGGATGTGGATGGTTTTTTACCCATACTCAAGAAGGCAGACCGCAGTTTTGAGCGCTGTCAGCAATTATACAGGGCCGTGAATAAAGATGGCTTTATGGTTGATTTGATTGTTGCCGAGCCCAAAAGTATGCTGGATTCCGTTCAGGATCAAATGGGGAATGTGTACGATTTAAAAGCATCGGGCATCGGTAGTTTGCGCTGGCTGATCAATTCACCCAAAGTGGAGGCTGTGGTCATCGATAGCAGGGGCTACCCATTGAGGATGGTGGTGCCGGATCCTCGTTCATTTGCGATTCATAAGTTATGGCTCAGCAAGCAGCCCAATCGAAAGGCTGATAAAGCCCGGCGGGATAAGGAACAGGCATTGACAGTGGCAGCATTGATGATGGAACGATTGCCACAGTTTTCATTTTCGGGCAAAGAATTAAAAATGTTTCCAAAAGCACTGGTGGAAGCAAGTTTAAAAGACATCGAAGAGCTTTAAGCGTTCTTTCAAAGCTTCCTCAAAAATTTGAGTTTATCATTTACCAATTGAGGCTGCTCGTGCAATCAGATTAAGTTATGCCATTAAAAACACCTCCTTTGATATTCTTAACCCGCATTATTCATGAATCGTTGTGATGATTGCGCCGAGCCTTTGTTTGTAACGGATTCTTGCGAACACGTTCGTAGCCATGCTTACGGACGTTTGATAAGGTGAATTGCGCTTGCGCAAGAGAGAATGCCCTGGGGTAGCAAGGATTCGTTGCGGGCAAAGGAACAAGCAAGGGCGCGACAGCATTCATGCATAATGCGGGTTAACAGCGTATTGGCATGAACTCGTCATGCATACATAGCACTGTCAGGAAATTCAGGGAGCCCCATCATGGAGAGCGTTAATCCATATCAGACGATTTTTCAGCGTGTTATTCACGCATGTCTTGTTATTGGAATAGTTGCGTTGATTGGCTGTAGTGGTGGAAATAACAGCTCCGGAAGCACCAGCACCGGTGGGCAAGGCGGTTTTGCCGATCAAACACCACCCGTTATTACGCTCCCTCAAAACATCACGGTGTCAGCAACGAATGTTAACGGGGTTCAGAAAAGCAATCTGGCAATTGCCACGTTTCTAAGTGCAGCATCAGCCATGGATAAGGTGGATGGCACTATTGTTGTCACCAATAATGCCCCATCAGTTTTTCCTGTTGGTTATGACTGGGTCTCGTTCACGGCGGTGGATACTGCTGGAAACAACACGACAGCGACGGCACTCATTCATGTGCTGTCTCCAGGCACGGTCGTTTATTCTGGCACGGTGGTCGATGAGGTTGGTATCCCTGTTTCAGGAGCCATACCATTTGTAGAGACAAATCATGGCGGCGGATGGGCTGGTGTTGCATCGGATAGCAATGGTAATTTCTCCATGCAGTTCAATGCTGCGGCATTTCCGAATGAAATCTATTTTATTGTCGGAGTAAGGGATATTCCTGCAAAAAAACTGCGGGGAGCATGGTATAACAACATTACTTTTTCAACTTCGCTGAAGCAGAATGCATCACACATACCGATCCAAAACGCGCCAGCAAATATTTCAGCGCAACTGGTCTTGCAAGCAGGATCGCTTATTCAAGTCACCACAAACACAACAATCGCATCAGGCGCGACAATTAAAATATATGATCGTTTCAGCTATCATAAGAAAACAGTACAAAGTGCTGGCGTATCGGTCACTGATTTTATCGTTCCTGCCGGGAATTATACCGTTAAATATGAACCATCATGGTCAGCCAGTGGGCGTGCGGATACCGTTTATTGGGGAGGTACAGGGCAAACCTTTGATCCGGCACTTGCGCTGCCTGTTACTGCCGCCATTGCTCAAACACAGCCTGTTTCCTTCTCCGACCAGCTTATGACAAGCACAGAAGTATCTGCCATTGCCGCACGCCGAATAAATTATTATCGCCAACTGTTGGGCTTAACGCTGTTGACTGACAATGCAGCACTTGCACAAACGGCACGAAACCATTCCAATTATTTGCAATTGAATCAAAATAACCCGTCTGTTCTGGGGCTTGGAGCACACACGGAAACTGCGGGATTACCTGGATTTACAGGGGTTTCGGCTCAAGACAGATACGCCTTTGTCTCCGGGGTCATACCAACAACATGGTGGGTTGGTGATCTATTTTATACTGGCAGTGATCTTTTGCTGGCTGTCGATTGGTTTATCAATTCGGTCTATCACCAGATACCATTGTTAAACAGCCACACAGCATTGATTGGAACGGGAAGAGCAAACGGTGGCTGGACTGTCATCAATACCGGTACAACAATTTCTGCGGCCTCACACCCCTTGTATGTGTATCCGGCCAATGGTCAGATTGAAGTGCCACGGGCATTTTATAATGGTGAAATGCCCGACCCTCTTTCAGGTAGCGGGCTGACAGCGCCAACAGGGCCAGTCATCAGCATGAATGCTCCCGGACATAATCTCATTGTAAGCGCTGCAATCCTGACTGAGACAAGCAGCGGCACGGCAATACCGTTATTCATACTGGATGCAGCTAGTGATCCAAATGCCAGGCTTAGCACGGGAAATGTGTTTTTCTTTCCGCATCAGGTGTTAAAGCCCCAAACCAGCTACACCGTAAATGTCGTATATACGATGGATGGCGTTACAGGAAATCATGTCTGGAGTTTTACGACTGGCTGGGAATAAATTAACTCATGGACATCAGCACTATGTCAGGTAAAAAACAATCGACGACGGGGGGGGGGGGTTTTTGAGGTTTCAGGTTTATTACATTAAGTTTTTTGTTACTACGG
>CAYOTF010000098.1:0-1517 GCA_964406805.1 uncultured Zetaproteobacteria bacterium
GTATGCACGGTTTGATGAGGGAGGGTTGGCGTTGCCTGCCCTCTACTCTACCTGACCCTGTCAAGATAGTATCTGACCCTTGCCCCGTAAACCTTCCCCTACTCTTTGGGAATTGATTGAAGCCAATCTGAAATGGCCTGCTGCATATCACTTTCGGTGGATTGCAGCCCTATTGGTGGGAATATTAGCTCCCTATCTGGGAAATCGGATCCGGGCCAAATTGAACTGTCCTTGCCGCCGGTTTCACCATGACACGATGGGCATACGGTTTTGCTTGGCGCCCAGGTAGTACGGGTCGACGGCTCCAGCACGATACCGGCACCTGCAGAGGCGAATTTGGAGTCCAGAAGAGATGTCATGTTCTCGGTCGTCGTAGAACCAGATCCCTGAACCGTGCCGTAATGAACGGTGTCAACCCGACCCCAATTGATCGCTTTGGTTGCATTTATAGCGGGAGCTTTCATTTCCGGGGAGATCCACGTGATAAATTTTGGATCCGCACCTACATTGAAGTAGCGGCCTTCCCCAGTTAATGCCAACGCTTTCCATTCAGAGCCCTCAAGCCATAGAGCTTTCATGCTTCCGTAGCGTTCGTCTGTTTTCTTACCGATCGGTTTAACTTGTTCTTTGAATTTAATCAACAGATCTTCGATGATTTTGACATAATCACTTGATGTATTATTCTTTGGATCATAGCTCATGTAGAGTACGCCTAATTCGTTATCGCCCTTACTCTCCAGCCCACTGTCTATCTTATCGAATCCTATAGCCGCCGATTTTTCTAACGCAATAAAGAAGGTTTCATACTCGGCATCACCGGTGATGGACTTCAAGTTGAAATTGATATCTATCTTGGAAGCTTTGAGACCGATGTCCGTAGCCTTTACGAATAATTCTTTCATCTTGTTTTCATCCAACGCGGCAATAGCCATTTTATATGATGCTGTAGAAGCACTGGCCGGTAATGTTTTTGCCACGGAGGCCAAACCACTGCCCAACAGTTTCCCAACCCCCGGCATTAGCAAGCCAAACGCTAATTCAAACATTGCATCGGCGGCGGCTTTTTGTTCTTTCAGCAAATTCCCCACTTTGATCTTTACTTCAAGCAGGGCATCGTTATAATAAGAAGCACATCGGCCAATTCTGTTCCCCGTTATTCGAAGCAAGGTAATTCGTTCTTTTTTAGGTAAAGTAAATTGATCAGTTGCCTGAGGTGCCAAAGGTTTCTGGTTAGAGTTAACATCAGAATTCTGCTGTGTATCAATAAGGTCAGTTTCGGTTGGTTCTTTTTTTTGAACTTGGCTGCTTATACGGCTCTCCCCTTGCTGGATTACATGAGTTAATTCATGGCCCAAAAGGCGTTGCCCTAATTGTGATTTCGGTTGATATTCGCCTGACCCCATCACCACATGATTACCCAACGTAAAAGCACGGGCATTGATCGACTTGGCAGTGTCTGCTGAAGAACTATCGGTATGAACCCGCACATGACTAAAGTCATGCCCAAAGCGCGGCTC
>CAYOTF010000098.1:1541-10329 GCA_964406805.1 uncultured Zetaproteobacteria bacterium
GTGGCAGAATCAAGCGGCTGCCCACCACCTTTCAGACTATTAATTCTGGATTCGAGATTAGATGTTACTGTTGGCGTTTGCCCCGGCATTTGCTTGGCCTGGAGTTCTTCCTCTTCTTCCTCCATGGGCTGACGCTGTGCCATTTCCTCATCGCATTCAGGACATAGACGCTGAATCCGCATTGGTTGAACGGTTCCGGTTTCCACCCGCTGTGCCACATCAGCATCGGACATGCGCATTACCTGATCGGCAACCCGATCCGCTTCTTGCTCATATTTGTCGTTCGGTTGCCCAATTGTCAGTTTGGCTTGGGCACCTGTAGCGTGAAGGATGTTATAAATTTGTGATTGTTGGTTTCGGTTCGATGGCGCTTGTGTTGCAAGTCTTGGTGTTCTGGCTCGCGGGGTAGGTGGCGCGTGTTTTGCTTTGCTTTTCAACTCCATGACTGGCCTCCGTTTGGTTTAAGCTTGTTTGATTCGGATCTGGGCGGATTCGATTAATTTGCCGGCGTGTGCTTTTGAAATTCCCAGCGATTTGGATATTTCGGTGGTGTTGCTATTGGCCAACTCGTTTGTGGTGCGAATACCGGCTTCTCTAAGCTTTGCATCATTGACCGAGCCGATGCCCTTGATTTCTCGCACGGGACGATCTTTGATAATATCGACTTTTAATGCCCGATGGGCTTTTTTCTGAACCTCTAGACCGGCTTCAATCTCGGCTGCCATTTCGGCTTGTTGCTTGAGTAAATCTGCGACTTGCTGGGATTTGGCTTGCAGATCGCTGACTTCACGCGAAAGACTTTCTTTCGAAGCGGTTAATTTCGCTATTTCCTGTTGTTGCAGTGCTAGTGTGTCCGGACTTTCTGATCTGGAGAGCGGTGGATTCTTGGCTGTCGAGGCTGGGTCGAGGGCATAATATTTAACTTGCCCGTCTTGTTGATAAAGTGTTACTGCATCACCTTTTTTCAGGTATTCGGGAGTATTGGCAAAATCAACGATATTGCGTATCCCGGCTTGTGCGGAATATTCTTTTATCCCGCTCACGGCAATACCGCGCTGTTGCAGGGATTGCTTGGCGATGTCCACGGGTTGATTGGTTAAAGCTGTTTTTCTGACACCTTGATTCGGACGGGTCAGGCTGTCTTGAAAGCCTGCAGCCAAAGCATGTTTACCCAGTTGCGACATGACGGATATATTCTCACTTTTGCGGGTCATGGTTTGGGGAATATCGGCACTTTGTAACATATAGGCGTAGTTGCGCATGCTGTGACCTGGTCGTTTTGCCGTTGTTTGCGAGCGGCCTATTGTATTTTGTTTTCGAGCCTCGGGTTGTTGAAGTAACGCGGGCACGACCGAACAGCAGAGTTTTTCAATGGCGTTGTTGAGCAAGCTCCCCAATGGCAGAATGGACATCCAGTAGCTCATGGTTGGAAAGCTTTTGACATAGCGGCGTTTGGAAAAATTACATACTTTCGAGATCTGTTGCCGACGGATGCTGACTGTGCCCAGATATAGTTTATCATCTTCATCGCATTCGGGGCATTTCACCAGCAGATGATGACAGAAACAGTCTTTGAGATATTGCACAAGGCCGGTCGTTAAGGCGGAAAAGGCTGCCAATACATCGCCGCGATATTTCGCCAGTGATTGAAGATCAATTGCTTGTGCTTCGGCGGGGATCGGGCTGATGGTATCGCTGATGCTGTTGAGCACATAAGCGTGTTCTCCCAACGCCACGATGGATGATGGTGTGATTTGAACCGGGTGATGCTCCAGTGCTGTCGAGTCATCGCCTACATTCAAGCGAGTCATTCTGTAACTCTCTGCAAAGGTAATCAGCAGTTGCGCCATGCTCTCCAGATAAGCCAATTGAATATCTGTATTTTCGAGTTGCATGGGATCGCTTAATAGCTCTGGGTTGAGTGCACCAAATTTTAATAACTGTTTGTCGGCGGTGCGATTGGACAGGCCAATGACAACGTAGAGATAGGATTCTTTGTTCGCTGGATCAAACGCAATGGCGATATCATCTTCACCTTCGCTATCAAAGTTATCCCATTTGAAGCTGATGAATCGCTGAGTAGTGGCTGGATTCAGAGAAACAGCGCGTACTTCGTTGTATCGATCGGACTGCTCTTTGATGCCAACCGTAATATAAGCAACTTCAGCATTATTCGTATGATTCTTCTGGGGGATAAGCAGATGCCCGATAGCATTGCAGGCTTGAATAAGTGTTGGTTTCACTACGGCGGCAGTTGGGTCGATCAGGAACAACCCTTTTCCTTTGGCGACCGCATAAATGGACAATGGTTTTGAAGGACTTGTTGCCAGCGTGATAAACTGATGATTGCACAGGATTTTACTATCATTCCATTTCACCTGGAATCCATCCAACTGGCCAACAGCCAGCACGGTTTTTGCATCGAGCAGGGCGCTGGCGTAGATCAGTTTACCGTCGGGTGAGAATGCCACATCCTGCACGACACAGTTCGGGCCACCCGGATGAGCGATTTCAGCTCGCATCTGTTCATTCTGCAAATCAAATGCATGAATATAATCACCACCACCCAGGCTGTAAGCTCGAATGCCATCGGGGTGCACACGCAAACGGTCATGCCAGCGTTTTTTGCTGATCGGGCCGAACAGGGTTGAAAAGCGGGTCTTGGGGAAGGGGTAAACGGGGAACTCGGGTAGATCATCAAACATGGCACAATAGGTTTCACTGCTCAGTAGCTGTTTTAGCATATCATACAATTCACGCAGAATCGTATCTTCTTTGGGTGAGAGATAGACGTATTGACCATGGATGGGGTCGTTTAACTGAATGAGCAGATTGAGTACGCTAATCAAGCGTTCATCGGCGGCTTGTACCAGTTCTGTTCCACCTTCCTGGGGTAGCAGCAGTTTGCGGATCATCTGCAAAGGGTTTTTGATGCAATCGTTATAGAAATCCATTAGCAGGGTATCGGATAATAATGCCTGCCAGCCTTTTGTTTCAGCTTGATAGGGTTCGATTGCGAAGATGGGTTGATTCTTTTTATCCATGCCGTTTAGTGAAATACAAAAGTCACCATCGCCAGCCTGATTCAAATATTTTGTTTTGTCGGCAGCCTCCAACGTCTGAATAGCCTCGATGACAGGGTAGGATCGTGCATGTTTTGATTCTAGATCGAGGCCTTCACAATCAATGGCTGAGCCGCGTTGAATAATGATATGCTGCCGCGCATTTGGTGCATCGCTTTGCGCGCATTCCAGTTGCAGGCCACAAACAATACCCCAGCCATGCAGATGTTTGTTGTGATACTTCAAGCCTTTCTGGCGGCATAAATGCTCGAATGCATCCTGCACGGTTTTAGAATCGCCATAGAGTTCTTCGCACAACGCATCGACACATACATCGCTGGCGTGAATGTCGGTAAGTGGTGGAAAGCCATGCCGTTTGCAATCATCGTTGAAAACGAGAGTAATCGTACCGGCATCGATGGTTGCCAAGCTTAGGTAATGGTGGCGAATGCCTGCTGGTGCAGCATCGTTTGGTAATAATGCATTCACATCCACAGCATCTTCACGCACTTCGCCCAGCCAGTAATCACCGGCAAGAAGCTGCTTGCCGTCTAAATTCAGCTGCAGCTTCATGGCGCTCAGGTTGATGCCCAGCGTTGTGCCGAGTTTTACATGTGCGATACTGTTTGCCCCGTTTGTGCTTGAAAGGGGCGCGCCGTGTTCGACACCACGGATCAAGGTGTGGCTTGTCAAATCGATAGTGCAATAACCATCCCAGCGACGGACTGCATCAAAACCGGCGGGTGGCGAAATCGGATAGCCCGCCTGCAAGTCACCGCGCACCGGAAAGCCGGAGCCGGTTGCCAAATGCACACCGAGATGCTTTTCGCTGGATGTGTTAAAAAACTCGTAGACTCTATTCTGCAGCTTGAAACTGTCGGGCTCTTCACCGACAAGAAACTGCTCAGCCCCATTCTCCGCCGACCATTTCAGTGTGAATGTGGCAATGCCATTGGCAGGAAGATCATCCACATACTGCACGTCATGCACTTCTACCCGGAAGAGATAATTGCCGGTGCGTGTCGCCACATCGACAATATCCGCGCAAGGGTCGCATTGATCTCTGGCTGTGCTGGCGGCACGCATGTTTAAGCTCAGTGCCGCGTCGCCGATCTGCGGATTCTGTGCGGCTGACTCAGGGTCGATGTTTGTGTTACACCATTTAATCTGACACATGGTTTGCGTGCGCGTGCAGGTATCCGCGCCGTGCAGGCCGTCATCGAGCAGGCGGTTATCTTCCAGTGCTGTGACTGTCCGTTCCCAGACATCGGCATAGAGCAGGTATGCGTTTGCATTGATAGTTGGAAAGGCGGGGAAATCCGTTTGCCCATCGAGCGCAACCAACGCACCGTCTCCAGGCACTGCGGCGGGCAGACCATCAATATAAAGCGGCCACTGCGAATCTTGATGTCCGGAACAGATGCATCGCTCACAATGCTTAAACCACCATCTCTGGGTATGCCGCTGACAATCATATCGCCGAGTGCGCTATTCAGCCGCTGTTTGTTGATGTCCACCTGTTCGTTGACATCGCTATCGGTGAACATGCGCCCTTGTTGCTGGTAAACGCCGGAGTAACGCTTTTTGGCTTGACGAGAGTTGCGTGAAATTTCCGTTTTCATTTTTTTCCCCTTATCCTCTTTATGCGTCCAAGCTGTTTTTCGGCGGTTTGCAAGCCAGCCGTTCATCCGGGATCAATACAGGCTCTATGCCGAGCGGCATATAATCGCCCAATTTATTCACTATCGCCTGCCAGCGCAGGCAGTAGTGACGGTGATGATAAGCACCCATTTCACCACCATCTTCCGCCCCGAAACACAGGCTATCGCGGCTCTCGGGATGCAGCACAGAGCAACCTGGCTGTCCGAATTGAAGCGAGAACATCCGAATATAGTCGCGGCTGATACTGGCCCTGAAAAGCTGCGCACCGCCGCCAGCTTGTTTTGGATGCACCCTTGAATAGCGAATGCAGCCGGCAACGGGGGGTGCAAGTGAGGGCCTGTCTTTTTGGATGTAACCGATAAAAATGCAATCGCTGGCTTCAATCGCCTCGCTGACGGTGCGTTCAAGTACGGTGCAGTATTCCAACCGGCTCAAGGCACGCGGGTTTTCGATCGTTTTGAACAATGAATTCGTAGCGCTAAGCAGCGGCTGATTCAAATCAATGCTGTGCAAGGCCACCCGGGGAGCAGCGCACTTATCCAACTCCAGTCGTCCGCCATGCACAATTACCGTGTTCGCCAGAATCAGCCCTTCGAAGCGCCATGTGTGCGCATCCGCATCAGCCTCCTGATTCTTACCCAGCTCGATTTTATGCAGTATGCGCACAGCCCTGAAATCGTTGCCATGCAGGGATTTGTTGCGGTAAACGGTGCGACCGTCTGCGCTTTGATCGATTTCAATCCATTTGGCAAAGCTGGAATTTGGATTGTCTCGATCCCACCAACTGACACTGGATATGGGGTTATCAAAAAAACCGGCATACGGCGGTAAGTAAATCAGTACGCGTGCCGGATGAGCATGGCCGCGAGACCAGTCCGGCGTGCGAAGATCCACGCTGCGCCTTGAAATATCTTCATAACTGCCCGAAAAACACGCTATGCCATGCGGATTAGCATGCAGCCATGCGGTTGTTGCAGCTTCACCAAAACGCGATGATTTTGCCAATGGATCAGTGGCAGGTGTCTGCAGCGCACGCGCCGACCAGCGAAGATCAGTCATGGCTGCCGGTAATCCCGGGTAACGCGTGCCAATCGCCGCCACCTGTTTGCCTCCCGGCGTAACATCCAAATTCATTCCGCTTGCCGCATCGGGCCGCATTGGTAAACCAATACGCGGCGTGACGGCTACACGCCGCCATCCTTCCTGCAATTCCGCTTCCTCACCGCTAATTGCCTCCGCAATACGCTCAATGACATTCAGTGTTCCCTTGCCCTTGCGCCAGCTAATCGCATTGGCAATCTCCTGCCGTTGCCCCACCGCATCGGGAGAAACCAGACGCACATCCAGTAAATCGGCAAAATAAGGCAACAACCAATCTTGGCAAACAGACCCGCCATCAAGCGGTGTATCGGGAAAAGAATCGGCCAAACGCTGATCAAGCGTCGCCTTGAGGGTATCGAGAAACTCACCGTGCGCATCAAAAAACAACGCCATGTCGCCAGCTTTCGATACTTTGCCATTTGCATCGTAAACCGTATTGTCGCGCGTACGAAATACTTCGGGCAAGAGTTCATACATCTGCTGTCCCAACTTCGATTGAAGACTCATAATGCATATTCTCCCGTTTGCAAGAGAAGGCAGACACCGCCTGTATCCGAATAGCAGGGCACATCCTCATCCAGATAAATCAACTGGCGTGCCGATGCATCCACCCGCAAAATCGTATCCGAAACGCTAAGCCCCACCCGCGCATTGCCGATCGTATTGCCATCGCCATTGAGCACACTGATTCCGGAAACAATACTGCAATCGGCATTCTCCACACCGCTTACAGACTCAACGAGGCTGTAAATACGCGACAGATAAAGTGCTTGCCCGAGCACGCCGTTCTGCAACGACAAAGCATCCAGCAGACCGCTGCGAACCTCGTCGCTAACTGTTTGCATATCGAAAGCATCGCTTTTGACCTGAATGTTCACATGAAGAACCAGTGGAATGCGCTCGAATTCGACAACCGTCACACGACAACCAGGCACGGCATGCTGCTCAAGGTAATCCTGCAATGTTGTTTGCATATCGCTACCCAACCTGCCGCCACCCGACGGCACGACCGCCACCTCCACACTACGCCGACGCGAAACACCGGAAGGAAGTAACGCTGCACTGGCCTGCCACACACTGCTATGGCTGGCGGCCAAATGCCTGAAATCGGCCAGTGAAACAGCGCGTTCCAACGTCAACACACTGGCTGGAGCATTATCTTGCAAAGAATCCGTTGCTTGCATATCCGAGCCGCCACTGCTGGCAAGTGGTTGACGAATGGCATTCAACAAGCGGTGCGGCTTCACTGCCTTTTTCAGACTTCCGGCATCCAAATTGCCGTCCAGCCCACCGCCCTTGCGCCAGGCAATACGTATGTTGTTATTACCGGTCGGTAAACGTCGGCCATGCTCGCCATCGCCAAAACCGATGTTCAGAAATCCCTCTTCCGTCATGCGCACCACATAATGGGCATCGGTCGGCCCGGAATCGTTCAACGTGGAAACTTGCTGCCAAATTCGGCCATCGGCATTCACTGCAATCGCAGCCCGAACGCCGCTCGACATGGCGGCATCGGCAACAAAAGAAACGCTTTTATTTTCAAAAAGAAAACTCTGATTCGATTGCGTGGCATCGCCGCTGCCGAGTACCCGTTCAGGCTGTGTTTTGCCGTGACCAACGGGAACGACATTGGCGCGAATCACCGTGTTACCGGTTGTAAATCCCGCATCCGCATCAAGAGACGGTGAAATACTGATACGACTCCCGTCCACAGCACTGATCGTAGCCTGAACGGCATGTTCAAATTCTTCCCCGGTTTGCTGCTCAATCACCAATGCCCGACCCACAGTTAGCAGCTTGGATGATGGTATCGCATCCACTTCAATCGTGTTTAATGCATCACCGGCAAGTGATGTCGTATTCTCTTGAAACCCAAGAGGATTAATCTCGGTTGAAAAAACTGCATAGATCCTTTCCAGCACAGTATCCGCTGGTATACATCCATTAAACGCGAGCAGAAACCGATCCTCCATTTCACTGACATTGGCGACCAGCAGCGGCAACCAAGTTTCGTTATCGGCTTGTGCCGCCACCCATTGGCCGCTGGAAATATCGCCGGGACCACCCAGAAATTCATAGGCCTGATCGCTAATCTCCTGAACGGTTCCGGCAATGGGAGCCTCTGGCGTCGCATCCAGATCGGGAGCCACATAAACAGTCGAAATCGCGCTATTATCTATATCGTACAAGCCTTCCTGTGGATAAGGCAGTGCGGTATAATCCTCATCTGCCGTCAAAGGTGAGAATGAACCATCCACAAAAAAAACAACCCCCCGTGTCGCGGGATTGATGCCAATCAACCTATCATTCCCCGGTCCACTGTCCGGTAATTCAATGACTGTAGCCTTGTAAACAGTCTGATCCGTGGTCAGCGGCGGCGATGCAAACTCCAAGCGGACGCTTTCTGCATCGGATTCGCAAACCCGGTTAAACCACCATTCGCCGTTATTCCATGCCACCACATCACCGACGATCAAACCATGTGCCACATCAAAACGAACAACCCGCTCGCCGTTGAGCAAAACCTTGTGTATCTGCTGCGAATTCAGGCGCAGAGAAACATCGGCCAGCGCCCAACCCATCCAATCCGGATGATTTGCTTTACCGATAAAGCCGATACGTCCAGAAACGCTGTCAATGTCGTCAAGTTCGACAACACAAGCTGTATTACCATCGCCTTTATCCAATATCGCCAACTGGCCGACCGATAAATTGTCAATATCTTCGGCAGCAAGCCATATATCGGCATCATCGTCCGTCACGCCATCTGCATTCAAGACAGCCAGCGAGCGGTTCCAATCCACCCATCGCAAGGCATTAAGTGTCGCATCAACAGCAGTATCCTCTAGGGTTTCGAAGAGCACCTCAGCGCCACCATCCGGCGGTGAATATTTCACCTGAAAGCCGCTTTCCACTGCTCCCGATTCACCATCTTTCACCTCAAGAACCAGCGCGCTTGATGC
>CAYOTF010000099.1:0-10263 GCA_964406805.1 uncultured Zetaproteobacteria bacterium
CACGCAACCTTTCTTTCCAAGAATCGAATCCGGTCTTCATGCCCGTCCACCTTCGTTCCAACAGCTTCAATCTTGGCGGATAATTCTTCCCGCGTTTCCCTCAGCTCCATACGCACGCCCTGAATCTCTTCTTTCAATTCCGTACGCACACCCTGAATCTCTTCTTTCAGTTCTGTTCGCACGCCCTGAATCTCACTCTTTAATTCATCATGAGACCCTTGGAGTAAAGACTTAAACAACTGCTGTTCTTTTTCAGTCACTTGAAAGCCTCCTAGGCAAGCTCAAACGCTAACCACTAAAACTGATGCTGTCATGCCCACATCTCAAGAGCACAGAGGAAAGTCAAAATCTTTCATGGTTTTAAATTCGCCTGCCTGTGCGTGTCCGCACGCAGACAGGTGGATCGTGCTTTTAAAGTCAAAAAACAAAAGCTTTTACCACAGAGGACACAGAGAGCACAGAGGAGGTCAAAGTCTTTATAGTTTGAATTTCTCTGTTTTTCCTCTGTGTTCTCTGTGAACTCTGTGGTGAAGAAGTCTATGTCATGCGCTTGTGGTTTTCTTAGCCCGTGCCTGTATGGCGTTATGCTTGTGCCGCAAGGCGGTGTTGGAGTTCCCTCACATCCTGTTCCAGAGTGTTCAGCTTAATGACCACTGCAGAATGTTCTTCACGCCGAACAATGACTTCATATAACCGCCCTAAACTGGCATCAGTAGCATCAATACGGCGATTAAAGCCACTGCTCATCACATCTATGCGCTCATTGGTTTTATCAATACGCTGGCCTAATTCTTCGCGCACACTATCAATACGGCGACTTTGATCTACAAGGTGCTGATTCACATCATCCAGACGTTTGTTGATTGCCGCAAACTCTACATCCGCCCGCAACTGACCTGCTTTGAGAGCTTCAAGTTCCGGCACCAAATATTCACGCATGACAGCGGCCACTGCTTCTTTAATATCCATATAGCCATGATAGACAATCACATATGACTGTCAACCTGAAACCTGAACGGTTCGGGTCGCTATTCATGATTTACACTTTTGCCTGCCTGCTTACCAAACAGATACAATTCACGCACGCTATCCGCCTTGATCAGCACGACATGATCGGCATGAATTTCGCTCAACACGTTCTTATCCGGCAAAACTTCGCCTTCATGCAATAAGATCAGCTTCTTATCGCATTCAAACATAGCCTGTGGGGCTTGCAACTGGGCATATATCACTCCCTTTAGACGACAAGCCTTCAGCACCGAAGTGGTTGCGCTTGCAAATGATCCACCCACAACCAGCTGACCGCGCTCTTTATCCCATAAATTATGCTTCAATATCGATTGCAGCAAAGAATCCGTCTTGAGTGCTATCGCAGGCGGCAATGCAGGAGGAGCAATTGCTGCCTTGCTATGCTCTGACATTAGCTGCATCCAAGTCGAAAACGGCAACAATAAAATCAATAGCGGCACAATATAATAAGCCAACAGACGATTCATAAACCAGCCGCCAGCGGCCTGAATGAAAAGGCTTTGAACTGCATGGTAGCCTTCCCATAAGTATCCACACCGATATATAGATCATCCAACAACACAAGCTTATCCGCTTGCGCCACGGCATCTACAAAAGCAAGCATATCAGCCAGCTTGCCACGCACACGCAAATACACTGCAACTTGCTCACCCATGGATTCAACCAGCTCCATATCCAACAAACGCTGGCTATCCAGCTTCAAGTGAGCGGTCCCTGCCATGGCTATCACATAAGAGGATAATTCGGATTGTGCCATCGCATAACTGGCAGCTTGAAAAAAGACAGGCCTGGTTTTCTCAATTGCTGCACTATAATCCTGGCTGGCTTGCGACCAGTCTTTGGCTGAATGTTGCAAGCCTCGCAAGCGTTCAACTTTATGAAGTTGAGATTGCAACATCTCTTTACGCATATCACTCCAAGCCTGATATGGCTCCAATATCAGCCCCCAAAACATAATCACAGCTACCGACAATACCCCCCAACGCAACAATGGACTATCACTGCCCGGCATAGCAGCCAGCTGCCGCCAATAATTCATCAGCTGCTCTTTCACTGCTTTTCCCCACCAGCAAGCTGCAAGCGCAGCTGAAATATTTCTAAAGCACTACGCGCATCGGGGCGAATATCACCAACAAGAAACACCTTCTCAACGCCTTCAATAGATTCCAGCAAGACAGCAAGGCGAGCAACATCCTTACCTTTACCACTTAAATCAACCGAACGGCCTTTCATCTGAATCATATTTAACCAAATATCCTTGGGAATCACTTCGCCCAAACGTGATATCAACTGCTCTGGCATCAACTGTTGACGCTGAAAAGCATGAATATGCAACAGTCTATTTTGCATGGAAGCGACTTTATCTCGTTCATCCAGCACCTGACTTGCGGCAGCCTTGGCATCAGCAAGATCCGCGTGTATGGCATCAGCCCGCAGTGTCAATACAGCTGCATCCCCCGCCAGCCAAAGCAAAGCCATCATGAGCAAGCTAAGCAGCGGCCTTTTCCACGCAACTGGATCAGTCCAATCCATCACGCCAGGCAAACGGCCTCTGGCAAGCAATTCCATTCTCGGCAAACCTTGAGGCAAAGGCTGCGCTTGTGCGGCACAATAAAATGGAGCTTGCTCACCAACAATAAAGATTGAATCATCATTCACTTCAGTGCATACACTTCTACAATAACGCCTTGCTTCAGCCTCTCCACGCACATCGGCCATTGCGAGCGGCACACCATCGGCGGATACTAATGCATAAAATTGCTGTGCTTGTGTGGTTTGAATTAACAGGGCTGACGATGCAACCCTAAGACAGGCAGAGAACCATGCCATCTGTGGCAACACATGGGTACAGGCAAGCTGAGCCGGCAACATCGCCATCAATGCTTCTGTTAACTTTTTTGGCCATAACCATACAGCAACACGCCATGCAGCATCAGTCTTCTGAACAAAATAAAGGCTATCACACGGCTCGTTGAATGGATTCCACAGCTCCATATCAAGCGCAACGGCTTCATCCAATTCAGCGGCGGATAACAGATCAAAGGGAAAATCACGATTACGGAATGCACACCGATCATCGGGCAATAATAACACATGACGGGAAAAACGAGAGGACTCAGGCAGATCTGCCGCATCAACAGCCTTCCAACCACCCGAATCATAAAGAGAGAACGCAAGCGACTGCTCTTGCGGACGCATGAGCAGCCAATGCCCCGGCTGAAAACGCACAATATTCAACAATGATCGAGAGCTATCCACGGACATGATCGGGATACTGCCACATGATAAGCTGATAAGGCACGGTTTTTGCTGGAGCGAGGCGATACATGGCACGGCCTGTCATGCCAGCACTGCGAAAACGAAATACAAAGGTATAAGCCGGACTATATTCAACATCAAAACCAGCACGCGATGGAAACAGTTTTTTCATTGAAGCCCAATCATGTTTCTTCTTCAATGAAAGGATGCTTTTATTGTTCGCTCCTCCCAGCATCGGCAGCATCAATATATCCGGTGCTGTGGCTGGGTTAAAATAATCCGCACCACCAGCGAGCAACAAATCCCGCAAACCGAGCACGCCATCCACCCCATCTGCTCTATCCGTTGCATTAAATAGCTCTGGCGTGATGGCGGGCAACTCCAGTAAACCATCCAGACTGCGCAATAAGCCATCGCGTGGCAACATCGGCATGGATGCTTTTAAATAATCATTTGTTTCCATACCATACGGACGGGTAAAGCTATCCTCATCCATCCAATCACCCAGCTGGGCAGCGATAGTGGTTGCATCCGATTGGCTCAAGTAGGTAGTGAGCAAACGCTCAAAGGCCGACTGATTGTACATTGCCAGCCCCATCAAACCCGCCGCATCCTGAATTGAAATTTTCACATCATCCCAAGATTGCCACTGCCCATCCACTGCCAATGTAAAATCATTACTCACGAATGTACGCGGCTTCGGTACGCCGATAAGCAGATAATACAATGCCCGTTGCGCGGCACTTTTCATCAGCAGTTCCTGATCAAACACAGCCTGTCTGTGCTGCACATCGGCAATCGCATGCCTCGCCATCTGACTCAAGCCCATGGAAAGCGTGGTCAACAAGGCTAGGATGATCAATGTCATCGGCAATACAAACCCCTGCTGTGCATGTGAACGAGGCAAAATCATTCCTCCATTGTCCAAGCGTCCGCCATATCTGGAGGCCTGAAAAGCCAGCGATGTTTCTCATTGTTTGCATCGGTAAACTGGAAAGCAATGCGTCGTGGATAAAGCAATAAATCATGCGCATCATATAAAGCAAGCCATTCGGGTTGATCGCGATACATCTTCAATTCTTGCTCATTTAAATTCAAATGAGCCAATTCATCCGGCATTGGGTTTTCGGGAGCTTCATAAGCAAAAGATGCATCAGTCAACCCATCAAGCAATACCACCCACTGATCACTCCAGCGAATCCCTCTGCGCTGATCAGAATAGAGCATTCCCTCCTGATATCGCAATGCCATTAAACTATTTTGTTGTTTTAACAATTGCAATTGCACTGGCTTAATGCGACCAACATTATCCATAATGGGTGCCGCAGACAGCAATTTAAGATTTAAACCATCAGCTATAAAATAGGGGGCTACCTGGTCAATTGAAATCGTATCATTGGCAGCCGCTGCCTGTGCAAACAAACGATCCAGCAAACGATAACGAAATTCCATATCAAGCCATTCTCTGGAAACATGCTGGCCTTTATCCCACATCATCAAGCCCTGACGATAGCCCATCATCAACACAACAATCAGGCTTGCAAAAATAGCCATCGCGACCAGCATCTCGATAAGTGTAAAACCCTTCTCGGATGAGCTCATAAACTATTTCCCCAGCCTATAAGTTCAAAAGTAAAAAAACGTTTTTTTCCTGATTCAGCGTTTATTGTCACCTGAATTTCAAAAAGCCCCACCTGTCGCTCAAGCTCTCCATCCGGATTGTACATTGCTTTCATTGTTTCACCAGGCACAACACTCCACTGATATGGCATCCCTTCAGCAATCCCTTTACCCTGCTTTTGCATGGCTGGATTAATCATTTCCAGCTCATGCACTATCACCCGCTGCGCCACCAGAAAATGAGCCACCTTTCCTGCTCGATGTGTTCTATCAAGACCTGAAGCAAACAATTGCATCAACACACCAATAGATGCCATGATAATGGCTGAAGCGACCAGCACTTCAATCAGCGTGAAACCGGATTCATGACTGTGCTTGTTCACTTCATCTGAATTGCTCGAGTTTCGATTCATAATCGATGAATTCCTACACGCCCATCCAGTGGAGCCAAGCTCAGCTGCCAGCGATTGCCTACAGGAGAGCTCAGATAAAATGAAGCGCCATTGGTTACACCACTCGGCAAAAAGCGTAATGCTGTAGAGCGCTCCAACATCCAGCCTTCCGGCAAGACGGGGAATTTATCATGATTCATAATCGAACCTTCATTCAAGGCAGGCAAAGATACGGATCGCCCCTGGTGAAAAGCATTTTGACGCATCGCACCCAAGCTATCTGCAAAAGCATATACCAACGAGCGCTCATTCGATTTAACATATGATTTCCACAAGCTTGGCCCTGCAAAGGATGCGGTCATCGCGACAATCACAAGCACCACCAACAGCTCCAGCAGTGTAAATCCTTTTTGCATATAACCTGACCTTTGAACCGCTAATTGACGCGAATACACGCTAATATAAAACCGGATATGCATATCAACCCGATTGCCCTTGCCTCTCATTCGTATTCATTCGCGTTCATTCGCGGTTCGCGTGTATTCAGAACTGTCCCTGATCTTTATCCTCTTTCTCACCACCTACAACAGCATCCTTACCCAGCGTATAAAGAGCATACGGGCCATCTTTACCCGGCAGCTTATAGTGATAGGCATTTCCCCATGGATCAAGCGGGATAGCTTTGGATAAATATGGGCCATCCCAGTGTTTAACGCCGGATGGTGTTTTGCGCAGCGCTTCCAAGCCCTGCTCTGCAGTCGGGAAACGACCAACATCGAGCCGGTAAGTATCCAAGCCTGAAGAAATAAGTTCAATCTGGGCTCCAGCAACTTTCACCTGAGATGAGCCGATTTTACTAAACAGTTTCGGCCCGACCAGCGTTGCCAACAGGGTGATAATCACCAGCACCACCAACATTTCAATCAGTGTAAAACCTTTCTCTAATTCATTGTTTTGCATTCCAACCTCTTTATGCACAATCTTTTGAACCGCCAATGAACGCGAATACACGCTAATATGAAAACCAGAACGCATACTGCATCCAATTCCATGCCGTTTCCAACCCGTGCGCGCGATCCAAACTTATGCATTGCCTCTCATTCGCGTCGATTCGCGTTCATTCGCGGTTCGCTTGTGTCCGTTATATCGGCAGATCGTTCATGCTCATAATGCCAGACAATAACGACACCATAATGCCACCCACCATGATGCCCAACGTTACAATCACTGCCGGTTCAAGCAAGGATAAAGCACGACGAATACCTTCGCGCAAACGGCGCTCATATAACTTCCCCACCTCTTGCAAACTATCCGGCAAACTGGCTGCTGTTTCACCCACCGCAATCATTTGTAAAACCAGTGGCGTAAACAGCTGCTGATCAGCCATCGATTTGGCCAGACTTTCACCCCGACGCATAGCACCGGCAGCCAGTATTAGCTTTTTGGAAACATCCGGTCTGCTCAGAGTTTCAGCCGTTAATTGCAATGATTCAAGAATCCCAACCCCTTGCGTAAGCAAGCGCCGCATACTGGAAGAGAACTGTACAATTTCCCAGGCATCGATTAAACCTTTAACACCAGGCACCGACATCGCCAAATGCCAAATCTTTTCCTGCAAAACACCCGCTTGATGCAGGTGAATAAGCCCTAATACGACAGCAACAGAAATAGAACCCCACAACCAAAAATAGTTCTGCATAAATTCCGCTATTGCAATCAACACAAGGATGGATGACGAAGCCCCTCCGCCCATATCACCAACCATGCTACCAAATTTAGGAATCACCACCAAAAACAGAAACAACAATACAGCCACACTAATCACGATCAAAAAAGCCGGATAGGTTAAGGCAGATTTCACTTCATTCTGTAATTGCAGCTCCTCTTCCATACGGTCGGCCACAGAAACAAGAGCTGCACGCAACTCACCGTTGGCTTCACCAAGGCGCACCATGGGCACCGAATATCGCGGGAATACATGCGGCACTGAAGCCAACGCATCGGACAACGACAAACCAGAGCGAATGGATTGAGCCACTTCCTGCCATGCCAGCTTAAGCTTTCGCACTTCCGCTGTTTTGGCTACAGACTCTACTGCCAGATCCAGCCCCATACCGCTGCCTCGAAGGCTCGCCAACTCTCTAAATGAGGTGAAAACTTGCTCCACAGACACACTCATAGCGATATGCCCCGGCCCCTGGCGCACCTGTAACGGCTGAACATGTCGCCTTCTCAATTCTGCTACAGCAGCATCCCTATCCGTAGCCATTAACCAGCCACGTACACTTAATCCATTATCTCGCTTACCTGCATAATGAAAATAATCCATGCCGCTAACCCGTCACCCGCAGCACTTCGGCTACAGTTGTTTCACCTTTTGCTGCGCTTAATAGACCATCCTGGCGCAATGTCCTCATACCTAAGCCGGTAGCATAACGACTTAATTTCTCAGGCTCAGAAGCAAGGATATGGCGCATTTCAGCATCCACACTCAACACTTCAAACAAAGAACGGCGCCCCTTGTAACCCGAACCCAAACACAGCTCACAACCACAGGCCTTCACAAAACATTCATTTTCGGATGAATTGGCCCATTGATCTTTAACCGCCGTCCAGCCCAGCGCTTCTGCCTGAGCTATTGCGTCTTTGTCTGCAGCAGCACAGGCAGGACATACAGAGCGCACCAAACGCTGACCAAGCACCCCGATCACGGATGAAGCAAGCAGATATGATTCAACACCCATATCCATCAAGCGCACAAAAGCGCTGGCTGCATCATTGGTATGCAATGTTGAAAGCACCAAATGACCTGTTAAAGCCGCTTGAACGGCGATTTCAGCCGTTTCACGATCCCGAATCTCACCAATGAGAATCACATCCGGATCCTGTCTTAAAACAGAACGTAAAACCGAAGCAAATGTCAAACCAATTTCAGCATTCACTGGTATCTGTGTAATCCCCTGAGTCTGATATTCGACAGGATCTTCTACTGTAATAATTTTTCTTTCATCACTCATCAAATGGCGCAAAAATGAATACAACGTCGTACTTTTACCGCTCCCCGTAGGACCGGTAACCAGAATAATACCATTGGTTGCAGTCAGCAGTTGATCGACTTGTTTACGATGATCATCATGCATATGCAAATCGTTCAGGCTTTTCACACCACCTTCGCTCACTAATAATCGCAACACAACGGATTCACCGGCAATACCCGGTGAAGTCGCCACACGAATATCAAGATCTAAACCACCAACACGCATACGAATACGCCCATCTTGAGGCAATCGTTTCTCAGAAATATCCAACTCAGCCATCAGCTTTAATCTGGATATAACTGCCGGCTGCATACTCAGATTTGGTCTATCCACTTCATGCAACACACCATCGACACGAAAACGCACGCGAAAAACACCACGATAGGATTCAAAATGAATATCCGATGCATGTGCGTCCATCGCTCGCTGAATCGCATCATTGACAAATTGAACAATCGGAGCCCCTGCAGCAAGATCCTGAAGCAGTGATTCATCCTCCATGGATAGAAGAGATTCATGACTCTCTTCCAATAGAGCTAACAACTGACGTAACTCATGGCTACCAACAATAACAGGCATAACTTTTATACCTGACATTTTACATACTGTATCCGATACAAAAAAATCCATCACATCAGGCATGGCAATCCAGATTTCACCATTCTTTTCACCCAATGGAAAAGAGCCCTGAGCGATCCACCATTTTTTTTCCAATCCACACATTTGCTGCTCTTCAACACGATCCGGAAACTCTCCCCATGCTGAAAGACGAGGCAAATCAAGTTGATCCGACAGCGCTGAGAGAACATCATCCTCTGTACAAGCACCCTGGCTTACCAACAGCTCACCAATTTTACTTGTATATTGCTTCTGCAAAGCCAATGCAGACTGAAGATCATTCTCATCAATCAGATTTGACGCAAGTAGCAACGCACCTAAATATTGATCATCGGCAAGCATTTAAATAATAACCCTCTGTTTTTTTGATTGGTATCAATGGGGTCAGACTCGATTGATTCGACTTTCTTGCAGTGTAATATGCAAACCATTCACACATATCTATTCGCAAAAGAAATGATGGCATGAAGAATAACAAGCAACTCACTGGCAAGTGAAAATGCCTTATTAAGAATCGCAGCTTGTATGTCAGGGTCATCAGGATATTCGTGCGAAAAAGCATTGCGCATTTCTCGCAACATCAACCACTGTTCTGCCGAAGCTATGGCACCAACTTTCTCCAAGCGATTAAGCTTATCTACAAAGCTATAAAGCTCACCATGCTCTTTCATCAATTCCAAGAGCGCAGGAAACAACTTCGCTCCCATGACATCCTGAAGCTTGGAAAAACGCACGGCAAACTGATCAAGAATTGCCACTTCAACACCTGTCAATTGAGCCAGCGACTCTCCAGTAAATGGCAGATTATTTTTCATCTCTTGCATAGACCACTGCAATCGATCTGCATGCCGTTGACACGTTTTTAGTGTTTCCAAATACACAGTAACACTCACAGCAATGGTTCCCCTGTATCTTTGGCAATCTTGTATATAGGCAAACTCACGCCGCTTTTGCCTCGATTTAACACCACATCAATCTTCTGATCGCCTAATATGCGATGCATCTTAAGCAAAAAACTTAACTTTGCATCAACAAGTTGAGAAGCACCTTGTATTTCTGGCTCTATATATAAATCTATATCCCCGCCGCGTTGTTGATCATCAACGCGAGAACCAAAGAGCCAAACATGCGAACCAACACCAAAAAAACGTGGCACTTCTTGCCTGATATGAAAAAGTTGATCGTTGGTTAATCTCATAATGACCGCTCACCCACAGTGTCGGGGCATTTATCTTCAATGCGTTGCAAACAGCGGCGCAATGATTCAAGTTTTTCTTCAATCAGCAACCTATCCATGCTTTCCTCCT
>CAYOTF010000100.1:0-10165 GCA_964406805.1 uncultured Zetaproteobacteria bacterium
CGTTTTCAGCTACGGCCTCTTTGAACTCTTTAATTTGCGTCCAGCCCAATAATCCCTTGGTGGATTCATGCAGCAGTGGAATAGAAGGATAGAGGGCAATATAAATAACACAAAAAATCCAGCTGGCATGCAGTGAAATCATCCACCAGCGTGGCGGTGGGTTGGTTAATTCACGAATACCGTCCCATTCATGCCCTGTATCGGAAACCTGTTGTGGTTTATCGTTTTTGGCCATGAGCAGCCTCCCTGTGCATATCCTCATCATTTCTATGTTCGTTATCTTCGTTCACAAAATCACGGTGTTGTTCAAAGTGATCGCGGTTGGATGGTTTGAAAATCCAATAATATAACCCAGCCATCAGTACAGAGAGCACAACGACAATGACCAGACCACTCCAGTCAGCATGGGTCATGGCATCCCAATCGGTAGAAAAGAAATCTATGATATTATTCACGATAATCTTTCCCTTTTTCAAAATGAACCATGGTTCCGAGCACTTGCAAATAGGCGATCATGGCATCCATCTCTGTTTTACCATGCACTGCCGCCGCAGCACCTGCGAAATCAGCTTCGGTATAGGGCACTCCGACCATGGCGAGGGCGCGTAGCTTTCGCTCAGTCAGGCTTTCATCAATGATATGATCTTCAAAGAACGCATAGTTGGGCATCACCGACTCAGGCACGAGAGAGCGCGGTGCACGCAAATGCTGGCGCTGCCATGCATTGGAGTATTTGCCGCCCACACGCGCCAGATCAGGGCCGGTACGTTTGGAGCCCCACTGGAAGGGGTGATCATATTTCGATTCGGCCGCTAAGGAGTAGTGACCATAACGTTCTTTTTCATCACGGAATGGACGAATCATCTGAGAATGACACAGATAGCAGCCTTCACGGATATATACATCACGCCCTTCCTGTTCCAGAGCAGTATAGGGACGAATGCTGTCTTCTTCTTTACTCAGTTTTTCAATGGTGTTGTCCAGATAATACAGAGGCACGATTTCTACAATACCACCAATCGAAACCACAATGGCGACCATGATGATTAGTCCCAGGATGTTTTGTTCCATCTTTTCCTGTAATGACTTTTTCTTGTTCGGTTCCATGATCGCCCCCCTATGCCTTTGCCGCAGCAGTTACTGGTTGAGTATCGGCTTTTTTGATGGTCATCACGACGTTGTATAACATGATCAATGCACCGACCAGTACAAGCAGGCCACCGACAGAGCGCAAGACATAATAGGGATGCATGGCCACGACTGTTTCAGCAAAGGAGTAAACCAGATTGCCGTAATCATCGGTAGCACGCCACATTAGACCTTGCATGATGCCGGATACCCACATGGCGCAGATGTAAATCACTGTACCGATGGTATGAATCCAAAAATGTGTATTGACCAGCGACACCGAGTGGATGTCTGTTTTCCATAAACGTGGCACCAGATGATAAATCGCACCGACAGATACCATCGCCACCCAACCCAATGCGCCGGAATGCACATGACCAATGGTCCAGTCGGTATAGTGTGATAAGGCGTTTACGGTTTTGAGTGACATCACCGGCCCTTCGAAGGTGGACATGGCATAGAAAGCCAGAGAAACCACCATGAAACGCAAGACATAATCGTCACGCAGTTTGTCCCATGCACCGGAGAGGGTCATCAAGCCGTTAATGGCACCGCCCCAGGATGGGATAATCATGGCAATCGAAACAGCTGCTCCCAATGAACCAGCCCAGTCAGGCAGGGCGGTATATTGCAGATGATGTGCGCCGAGCCAGACATAACCGAACATCAGCGCCCAGAAATGCAGCACGGACAAACGATAGGAGTAGATCGGTAGATCAGCCTGCTTGGGAATGAAATAATACATGATGCCGAGGAAGCCTGCCGTTAAGAAGAAGCCGACCGCATTATGACCCCACCACCATTGAATCATGGCATCGTGTACACCGGAGTAGATGGAATAAGAATGGGTCAAGGTGACCGGGATAGCCAATGAATTGACCACGTGCAAATAGGTGATCATGATCATCATGCCGAGGAAAAACCAGTTGGCGACATAGATGTGGGAGACTTTTCTGTTCACGATCGTCATGATAAAATTGAACATATAAGAGACCCAGACGAGGGCGATAAGGATATCAACCGGCCATTCCAGTTCGGCATATTCTTTGCCTTGCGTCCAGCCCATGGGGAAAGATATGACCGCAGCAACAATCACCAGATTCCAGCCCCAGAAGGTGAACCAGGCCATTTTGTTGCTCCACAAGGGAACAGCACAGGTGCGCTGAACGATATAGAAAGCTGCTGCCATCAGGGTGCAGCCACCGAATGCAAAGATCACCGCATTGGTGTGCAAGGGGCGCAAGCGGCCAAAGCTTAGATATTCATTAAAGTTGAGCGAGGGGAATGATAATTGCCATGCAATAATATCACCGACCAACGCACCGACAACCAGATAAACCACTGCGCAAACTGCAAAGGCTTTGACGATAGCCATATTGTAATCGGGGTGTTCGTAATTGGAGTTTTCCGAGGCATTATTACCCACAGTCTCCACCTCCTAGTGTTAAAATGTGTGTGAAATACTATTTATGTGGATATGCTTGTACATATTTATTTTGGGGCTAAGAAAAAATGTTATATATAGCTTCGTTTGTAATGGATGTAGTGTGTTTGGAATGAGATTTACCCACAAAGGATGACATGAAATGAACGTTAAGACTGAAAATAATGTACAGGTTGAAGCTGATTTTGCGCTGTTTAATTTGGGCTTTCGGCCTTTTTTTATAGCAGCTGCTTTATTGGCTGTTGTGGCGATGGGAGTCTGGATGGCGGAGATCGTTTTTTCGATTCATCTTTTGCCTGCCGCAAGCGCACCTTCGCTCTGGCATGCACATGAAATGATTTATGGTTATGGCTTGGCTGTTGTTGCAGGGTTTTTACTTACTGCTGTGCGAAATTGGACGAATATTCAGACATTGCATGGTTTACCGCTACAGGCGCTGTTGGTGTTGTGGTTGCTTGCAAGGGTGATGCCGTTTATAGCAACTCCAGAGGCGCAGTTGTTTGGCGCGGTTTGTGACAGTTTGTTTATTATCGGCCTATCCATCGCACTCACTTGGCCGGTCGTGCAGGCCAAGTTGTGGAAAAATATGGCTGTGGTGTCAAAGATCTATTTTTTACTGCCGGGTCAGGTGTTGTATAGCCTGGATCAATTTGGCTTATTTGAAGATGGTAGGCGCATCGGGATTTATATTGGGTTATATATGGTTTTATCGTTGTTGCTGGTGTTGTCCCGACGAGTGATTCCAATGTTTATTCAGCGCGGTTTGGCTGATGATGTGAAGCGATCTGAGGGAGAGCCGGGCGGGGTAAACTTGCGCAACAACGCGCGTGTTGATCTGGCTTGTTTTGTGTTGTTTCTGGTGTTTATCATAAGCGATGTTTTTTTTGTTGCCCCAGTGCTGACCGCCAGTCTAGCCGGTATTCTGGCACTGTTGCATACTGTGCGCTTGAGTGGTTGGTATCATCGAGGTCTGTGGCGTAAGCCGTTGCTGTGGTCGTTATACCTGGCCTATGCATGGATAGTGCTTGCTTTTGCACTGAAGTGTGCGGTTGCACTGTTTGGTGTTTCTGCATCGTTAGCGA
The DNA here is from genome assembly GCA_964406805.1 of uncultured Zetaproteobacteria bacterium. GTDB lineage: Bacteria > Pseudomonadota > Zetaproteobacteria > Mariprofundales > Mariprofundaceae > Mariprofundus. The sequence goes on from CAYOTF010000100.1 coordinate 3,655, forward strand.
CACATGCTTTTGCTGTTGGTGGCATCGGTTTAATGACACTCGGCATGATGGCTCGTATTTCATTGGGGCATACCGGACGTAATATTATGCAGCCGCCAGCAGGTGTTGGGTTAATGTGTGCTTTGTTGTTTCTAGCCGGAGTTGTGCGGGTACTGTTGCCGTTGGTGTTGATGGATCATTATGTGTTACTAATTGCTGTTTCACAGGGTTTATGGATAACAGCATTCCTGTTGTTTTTGTATCGCTATGCATCAATTCTGATACAGCCACGCGTTGATGGTCGCTGGGGCTGATGTTGGAGGCTTCGTTATTGCTATGAAATATCCGTTTGTTGAGTCCGACTGCTGTAGATACAGCAACTGGCCTGTCTTGTGCTAAGCTTGTGGGGTGATGAATCGATCCGGATTAGGAGTCTGTCGGACTTAGGGTGATTGTAGCGAGCAGGTGGGGGAACGAGTCAAAAATAGCATGATTTTGAGGCGCATAGTGGTAACTATGTAACGATAAATCAGGATGTTTTTGGCCGTTATCCCTGCCGCGCAGTAGATTCCTCATAAGTCCGACAGACTCCTGGTGGTCGATTCCGCTGAGTTTTAAAACAAGGAGTAATGTGCCTCAAGATGATGATCGTCAAACAATTGTTGTTTTTATCTGTGTTCTTGGCGGTATCGGTAGGGATGGCTGGGAAGTTTGGTTTTTCGCCGGAATTTTTGGATGAGATTGCAGCGCAATTTGGTTATAGAGCTCAGGATCGAGTGGTGGCTTGGCAACAGTTGATTGAAAAACAACAGGGTGGTGATGAGTTCCAGAATATATTTGCGGTCAATCGTTTTTTTAACAAAGTGCGTTTTATTTCGGATAAAAAACATTGGCACCGCAATGATTACTGGGCAACACCAGTGGAGTTCTTATCTACCAATGGTGGTGATTGTGAGGATTTCTCTATTGCCAAGTATTTTACATTGCGTGAACTCGGTGTGCCGGATGAAAAACTGCGCATCACCTATGTAAAGGCATTGAAGTTGAATCAGGCGCACATGGTGTTGGCCTATTATCCGACTCCGGGTAGTGATCCGTTGATTTTAGATAATTTAATTAAAAAAATTCGACCGGCTTCGACACGGCATGATTTGTTACCGGTATATAGTTTTAATGGTGAAAACTTATGGTTGGCCAAGGAACGTGGCCAGGGGCGTAAGCTCGCTGGTGGTTCCGGGCGCATTAATTTGTGGCGTGACTTGAAAGTACGTATGAAAAAAGAACGTAGTCTTGGCCTGAGTTATACTATCGAAAGCATGATAAAATGAACAAGAGGATGCAATGATGACCTTATCCCGCCAGTTAATCACCTTGATTTTTATAACATTCGTGCTGATTTTTTCCGGCACATTCTGGATTAGTGTGCAAAACACCCGTTCGTATTTGATGCTGCAATTGGCCACGCAAACTCAAAATGCGGCAGACTCGCTGGGGCTTGCCTTGGTGCCGCATTTGCAGAAGAAAGATATTGCGGCCATGGATACTATGGTTAATGCGATGTTTGATAGTGGTTATTATAAATCCTTGAAGCTGCAGGATATGGCTGGCTCAATGCTGATTGAGCGTGAAAACACATCGCAGCAAGAGGGCGTGCCACAATGGTTTATTGATAATCTGACATTGGACACCCCCACAGCTGATTCGATCATTACCACCGGCTGGACGCAGGCCGGACGCTTGCAGCTGACGGCGCATCCGGGTTTTGCATATAAAAAACTGTGGCAAACCAGTATCGATATGTTGCAATGGTCGTTGCTGGCTTTGTGTTTTTCATTGGTCGCGGTGCTGTTGATACTCCGAGCTATTCTCAGACCGTTGGACGCGGTTGAGCAGCAGGCGCTGGCGATTAGTGAACGCGAATTCCCTGTGGTAGAGACTATTCCGCGCACCCGCGAGTTGAAGCGGGTGGTGCTGGCGATGAACAAGATGTCTGCCAAGGTGGAAGGTTTTATCGCTAAGCTGACAGAGCGGGCGGAATTGCTGCGTCAGGAAGCGCATTACGATGCTTTGACAGGTTTGATCAATCGGCGGGGTTTTTTGGCGCAGCTGGATAATATTATCAAGGACAAAGAAAAGGGTGGCTCCGGTGCGTTGGCAGTGATCCGCATGAGTGGCTTTGGCGATTACAATCAACAGTTCGGTCATCAGGCCGGTGACGATTTGCTGATTCAGGTGGGCAAGGCCTTGAATGAGGTGAGTGATCAGTATCCTGCTTCCACAACGGCTCGCATCAGTGGTACTGATTTTGCGGTTATTTTGCCACTTGCGAATGCTGAAATTGCCGATGAGTTTGGCGCGCTGTTTTCAGCCAGACTCGATGCGCTGGCAGGAGGCTTGAAGATTGATGGCATTGCGCAAGTGGGCATTGCCTGCTTCGATCATACAGAACACGTCGGTCATATTCTGGCCGATGCGGATGCCGGCCTGTCACTGGCTGAGCATGAAGGTGTGAACACCTATGCGGTACAGAGTAAAAAAACGGAAGCGACAGGCAATCAGCAATGGCAGGCTTTGATTGAGAGTGTGATTGCGCGTGGAGGCATTCGTTTGCAGTCACAGGCGATTGTGAGCAAGCAACGCAAAAACATCTACAATGAGGTGCTGATTCGTATTCAAGATGAAAATGGTAAGTATATATCACCGGGTGCATTTGCATCGATGGCGGAACGTTTGGATATGAATGTGCTCTTGGATCGCCATGTTATTGGGCTTGTCGGTCAGTTGCAGGAACGGATGCAAGGGGCGGATCAATCGCAGTTGCTGGGTGTCAATATTGCTGCAGGCTCGATTCGCGATGAAGGTTTTTTGAACTGGCTGGGTGATTATTTTAAGCATCATCAGGGCGTGGCGCAGTTGATGCACTTTGAAGTGACGGAACATGGTCTATTGCAGGATATTGAGGCTGCAAAGCGTTTTATTGCGCTGGCGCATAAACATGGCGGCAAAGTTGTGATGGAGCATTTTGGTACGCGACTAAGTTCCTTTCAAACCCTGCGCCAGTTAAAGCTGGATTATATCAAACTCGATGGCAGCTATACCCGTCACATCGCCGAGCACAGTGATAATCGTTTCTTCCTGCAAACGGTGACAGATATTGCACACGGGCTCGATATTCAGGTCATCGCCGAGCATGTGGAGAGCGAGGCGGATTTTCACAGCTTGCAAGCTATCGGCATCAATGCCATGCAGGGCTATTATCTGGGTGAGCCACAGCCGCTGGTTTAGTGTTGTTGTTTATGAGAAATACCACAAAAACCCGATGAGTGAGCCGAGCATCAGGTTGATCCATACGGTGAAAGCGAATGTGATTCGAATCACCTGATTGAGGCATCACGCCTTTCGATGGCGTGAATCAAACTGGTTAACCAGCGGTTTGTCGGGGCGGCGGAATGGCGTTGCTCAGCCTGGTCGGCGACGTAACCATTGATATAATCGATTTCTGTTGCGTGTCCTGCATCAATATCCTGCCACATGCTGGTTTTGACTGGCCCCATGGCGAGGGTGATTTCAATGTGTTTGATTATATCATCCTGGCCGATGTTGATGCCCTGTGCTTGGGCAAGTGTGAGTGTTTCCTGCATGGCTTGTTCAACGATAAGCAGAGTTTCGGCATGGGCAGCCATATCGCGGGCATAGCGGCGGGTGATGGCAGTGATTGCGTTAAAACCACAGTTCCATAGCAGTTTGCGCCACAACATGGCGGCAGGATCAGCATCGATGCGGATGGGTACAGCCGCTGTTTGCAGGGCTTCGATCAATAATGGTAAGCGATGATCGGCTGCACCCTGTTGCCATAAGCCCAGTCTGATGCCGCCGGCGGCAGAATGAATAACATGACCGGGTTTTTTCAATCGCGCGCCGATAAATGCGGTGCCGGCAGCGATGCTGTTGCAGGGGAAGGCTTTGGCAATGCGGTCGGGTGCTTCGACCCCGTTTTGCAAGCTGACCAACAGTGTGTCGGGTTGTACGACCGGTTGCAGGGCGGTAAGCATGCTTTCCAGACCGGTCATTTTGCAACTGATGATGATCACCGGGCAGGGCTTGAAGGTTTCGGGTTTGTCACTCGCATGCATGGCAATGGTTTGTTTTTTACCTTCGGAGTCATGTTGCAATCCTGTATTTTGCAAGGCGGCCAAATGGGCTCCGCGTGCCAGTAAACGCACATCAAAACCGGCCTGTTGCAGCTTGCTTCCATAGTGGCAGCCAATGGCTCCCGCACCTGCAAATCCAATCAACATGATTACCTCCATGACCTCGCATCAATACGGCGCTATGATGCTGTCCGCTGGTAAATATAGCGACAAAGATGATGCAGAAAAGGGGTTAGAGATGCCAAAAGAACAGCTGCGTAAGGATGCCTTTGAATATCACCGCTTACCGACTCCGGGGAAAATCAGTATTCGGCCGACAAAGCCGTGTTTAACCCAGCGCGATTTGGCGCTGGCTTATACACCGGGCGTGGCCGAACCCTGTCTGGCGATTGCTGAAAACCCCGAGTTGGCCGATGAGTTTACGGCTCGTGCCAATCTGGTCGGCGTGATTACCAATGGTACGGCGGTGCTGGGCTTGGGGAATATCGGAGCCTTGGCGGGCAAGCCGGTGATGGAAGGCAAGGGAGTGTTGTTCAAACGCTTTGCCGATATCGATGTGTTTGATATAGAATTGAACGAATCCGATCCGATGAGCATTGTGGAAACCGTAGCGCGTATGGAACCGACCTTTGGTGGTATCAATTTGGAAGACATCAAAGCGCCTGAATGTTTTATCATCGAAGAAGAGCTGAAAAAGCGCATGAATATCCCTGTCCTGCATGATGATCAGCATGGTACGGCAGTGATTCTGGCAGCGGCCTTTTTAAACGCTCTATTGTTGCAGAACAAGAAAATCGAAGAGGTGACCATCGTTTGTTTGGGAGCCGGTGCTGCCGGCTTTGCCTGCATGAAGCTGATTGAACAGCTCGGTGCAAAACGTGAAAATATTCTATTCCTCGATCGTAAAGGTGTGATCAGCAAGGATCGTGATGAAGAGCTGCCACCACACAAAGCCTATTTTGCCACCGATCGTGCCGAGCGCACGCTGACTGAGGCAATGCATGGTGCCGATGTATTTGTCGGTTTGTCACAGGGCAATATGGTTTCGCCGGAGATGTTGAAATCAATGGCGGCAAGACCGTTGGTGTTTGCCATGGCCAATCCCGATCCGGAGATTGATTACGATCTGGCCATGTCCACACGTAACGATTTGATTATGGCTACCGGCCGTTCCGACCACCCCAATCAGGTGAATAATGTGTTGGGTTTCCCGTTCTTGTTTCGTGGCGCACTCGATGCGCGCGCCACAGCGTTTAATGAAGAAATGAAGATGGCCGCTGTGTACGCGCTGGCCGAATTGGCGCGTCAGGATGTGCCGGCATCGGTATTGCGCGCTTATGGCGTGAGTGAGCTGCGTTTCGGGCCGAAATATATTTTACCCAAGCCTTTCGACCCGCGTTTGATTGAAGTCGTGCCGGTGGCTGTCGCCAAAGCGGCCACGGAAACGGGTGTTGCACGCAAGCCGTTGGAAGATGCGGAAGGCTATGCGCACGAGTTGGCCGGCCGCATTGATTCATCACGTTTGTTCATGCGCATGATTACCGACAAGGCCAAGGCCAATCCGATTCGTTTGGTCTTGCCGGAAGGCGAAGATGTGACAGTGCTGCGTGCAGCGATTGAAATGCGTGAAACCGGCATTGCTATCCCTATGCTTATTGGTCGTAAGGAGCAGGTGCAGCAGATATGTGATGATGCACAGCTTGAGTTGAGTAATAGCGAGTTGGGTGATATCGAATTGATTGATCCAAACACCGAAGATAGCCGTTTTACCAATCTTGCCGAAGCCTATTATGCGGATCGGGAGCGCCATGGTGTGTTGCCGGACGATGCCGCCAAGACATTGCGTGGTGATGTGAATATTCTGGCTGCGATGCTGGTGCGTCAGGGGTTTGCTGATGGTTTGTTATCGGGTCGCACCGCGCATTATCCGAATGTGTTGCGGCCAGTGCTGCAGGTGCTGGGTCATGATGGGCAGGGCGAACGCCACCATGTCTATGGCATGTATATGATGATCATGGAAAACAGCGCCTATTTTATGGCAGATTGTACGGTGAATGTGGATATGGATGCCGAGCAGTTGGCTGAGCTGGCGCAGCTTGCGGCCAGCACGGCTGTTTCACTTGGTTGCGAGGCGCGTGTAGCGATGTTGTCCTTCTCAAACTTCGGCAGCGCCGATCATGCCGAAACCCGCAAAGTGGCAGAAGCGACACGCATCCTGCATGAAACGATGCCTGATTTGGTGGTCGATGGTGAAATGCAGGCCGATACGGCGGTGAATGCCACTATCCTTGCTCAATACCCGTTCAGTAAATTGAAGGAGCCGGCCAATGTGCTGGTGTTCCCAACCATGCAGGCGGGTAATATCGCGTATAAACTATTGC